>DATGWU010000150.1:0-12077 GCA_035299345.1 Rhizobium sp. | reverse complement strand
CAGGTCGCACGTCGCGCTCGCGAAGCCGATGTCGGCCGGATTATCGTGGCGGTCGACGATCCCCGCACATTCGAGGCAGTGGAGAAGGCCGGCTTCGAGGTCGTCATGACGCGCGCGGATCACCCCTCGGGCTCGGACCGTATCTATGAAGCCCTGACCAAGGCCGACCCTGATCGCAGGATCGAGACGGTCATCAACGTGCAAGGCGACCTCCCGACGATCGAGCCCGAGACGATCCGTGCTGCCCTTCGGCCGCTCGAAGACGAGCGGACGGACATCGCGACGCTGACGGTCGAGATCACCGACGAGGAAGAAAAGACAAACCCGAACGTCGTCAAGGTCGTCGGCTCGCCGATCTCCGATACCCGCTTGCGGGCGCTCTATTTCACCCGCGCGACCGCTCCCCACGGCGCGGGACCGCTCTATCATCACATCGGTCTCTACGCCTACCGCCGCGCGGCGCTCGAGAAATTCGTCTCGTTGCCGCCCTCACCTCTCGAGAGACGCGAGTCGCTCGAGCAACTGAGGGCGCTCGAAGCCGGGATGCGGATCGATGTGGAGATCGTCAATTCGATCCCCCTCGGCGTCGACACGCCCGCAGATCTCGAGAAGGCGCGACAGATCCTTGCCGCCCAAAGCAACCAGTAACGGACTCCTCCGATGACAAACAGGACCAACAAGATCGCCTTCCAGGGCGATTTCGGCGCGAATTCCGACATGGCCTGCCGCGACATGTTTCCCGACATGTCGCCCCTCCCGTGCCCGACGTTCGAGGACGCCTTCGTCGCCGTGGAGAATAGCGATGCCGATCTCGCGATGATTCCGATCGAGAATACCATCGCCGGACGCGTGGCCGACATTCACCACCTGTTACCGGAGTCCCGTCTGCACATCGTCGGCGAGTACTTCATGCCGATCCGCTTCCAGCTGATGGTGCTTCCCGGCGTCGCGAGGGACGAGATCCGTACGGTGCACAGCCATATCCATGCGCTTGGGCAGTGCCGCAAGATCATCCGTAACAATGGCTGGAAGCCGGTCGTCGCAGGCGACACCGCCGGTGCCGCGAAGCTGGTCGCCGAGACCGGCGAGCGGTCCATGGCAGCCCTTGCGCCACGGCTTGCCGCCGATCTCTATGGTCTCGAGATCATCGCCGAGAATGTCGAGGATACCGAAAACAATGTCACCCGTTTCGTCGTCCTGTCGCGCGACGAAACCATAGCCATGCGTTCGTCGCCGGACGAACTCATCGTCACCACTTTTATCTTCAATGTCCGGAACATTCCCGCCGCACTCTATAAAGCGCTCGGTGGTTTTGCCACGAACGGTATCAACATGACGAAACTGGAAAGCTACCAGCTCGGGGGCAAGTTCGTCGCAACCCAGTTCTATGCGGATATCGAAGGCCATCCAGACGACACGCCGGTCAGGCAGGCTCTGGAAGAACTGCGCTTCTTCTCCGAGAAAGTCCGTATTCTCGGTGTCTACAAGGGTCATCCAATGCGGGGCAAGCTCTAGGTCCGCCGGCATCCCGCAGCTCGCGGTTTTCCGCGGTCTGCGGCGACGCCTCAGTGGGACCAGTCCAGCCAGTCCCGCAGGAGACGATTTGCGATCGTTCCCTCTATCGGCGTCGTCCAGCCGTTGGCGGCGCGCGACGCCATCATCTCCTCCACCTCGGCCCTCGTGAACCACCGGCAGTCGGCAAGCTCAAACGTGTCACGGCTGATTTCGTTCGACAGCGCCTCGGCAAAGCACCCGATCATCATCTGATGCGGCATGGGCCAGGGCTGCGAGGCGTGATAGCGCACCCGGCCGATCTCGATTCCCGCTTCCTCGTAGGTCTCGCGACGAACCGCATTCTCGATCGTCTCACCCGGCTCCACGAAGCCCGCCAGACAGGAATACATGCCGTCCGGAAAGCGATGATTGCGTCCAAGGAGGCACAGGTCGCGTGTCACGTCGATTGCAAGCATGATCGCGACCGGGTCTGTCCGGGGGAAGATCGTGTGGTCGCAGGCCTGGCAGACCCGTTTGTAGCCGCCGATGCGGCTTTCCGTCGCGCTGCCGCAGCGACCGCAAAACCGATTGTCCATGTTCCACTGGAGAAGGCTGAGTGCCTGCGCCGCCTCGCCCTGCAGATCTTCGCCGACCAGTGCGTCACGAAAGAGCGAACGCGCGTCGGCGGCCTTGTAGTGATTGGCGAGTTCCTCTGCGGCACTTCGCACAGGCACGGCAAGTCGCGGTTCGCCTGTCGGCTGGAATCCCAGGAGAACAGCGTTGTCGAAATCAGGATCCAGCTCCGGCAACTCGTAGGGTGCGAAGAGCGGATCAAGAACCTGCCCGTCGTGCTTGAGGATGAGCTTCGGCCCGGCGAATGCAAGGATATGGGCACCTTCAACCGCGAGCGCCTGCTCCAGGCAGTCCTCTTCCCGGTGTTCGCTGCGTCGGTCCAGTCCATTCCGGGAAAAGGCGGTAAGCGTGCTGGCTTCGGGATGCGGAGTGTCGAGATCGAAGATGGTTTTGCTCATGACTGAAGGGCTTCGAGAAACTTCCGTTTGAATTCATCGCTAGGCTGAGCCTCATAGGGAACGGCCGAGCCGTGGCCCCAGACGGGACCCGGCCAATTCGCGTCCCCTTCGAAGCGCGCGATGACGTGAACATGAAGCTGTCGAACAATATTGCCAAGAGCGCCGACGTTGATTTTGACTGCGCCCGTCGTCTTCTTCAGTGCGGAAGCCACCAGGTTCTGCTCGAAGGTCAGCACTGCCTGGTCAAGCGGCGTGAGGTCGAAGACCTCGCTGACGTCCGGACGTTGCGGCACGAGAACGAGCCACGGCCAACGACTGTCGCGCATGAGCCGGACGTCGCACAGGCCGAGCAGCGTCAGGCGCTCGCTGTCACGCGTCAGTCTCTCATCGAGCTCGAACTTGACCAAGAATTCCTCCTTTTCCAGCGTTTCTCTATACATAGCAGTTTTTTGGCGGCTTGGCTTGCATTTGCTTCCGTAATTGCCGATATGTGCTCTCGGGAGGTTGGTGGTGGACGAGCCACTCGCCAACCGGGTCAGGTCCGGAAGGAAGCAGCCCTAACGAGCCCGGCACGGGTCATCGTGCCAGCCTCCCACCTTCCGTTCCACATGGCCGGCAGGATTGCAGGGTCGAGAGACCCGAATGGGACGACTCTAACGCTGGCAGGAGCGATGAGCGACTTCGAGCCGAAAGCAGAACATGCAAACGGCAGCGCGACAGGATACAGGGTCCTGGCCCGCAAGTACCGTCCCAAGGATTTCACCGATCTGATGGTCGGCCAAGAGCCGATGGTCCGCACGCTCACGAATGCGTTCGAGACGGGTCGTATCGCTCAGGCCTACATGCTGACAGGCGTCCGCGGCGTCGGCAAGACGACAACCGCCCGTATCTTGGCGCGCGCACTCAACTACAAGACCGCAGAGATCGACAAGCCGACGATCGACCTCAAGCTCCCGGGCGAACACTGTCAGGCGATCATGGAAGGTCGCCATGTCGACGTCATCGAAATGGACGCAGCCTCGCATACCGGTATCGACGATATCCGAGAGATCATCGAACAGGTCCGCTATCGCCCCGTCTCGGCCCGCTACAAAGTCTACATCATCGATGAAGTGCACATGCTCTCGACGGCAGCCTTCAACGGGCTGCTGAAAACACTCGAAGAGCCGCCGGAACACGTCAAGTTCATCTTTGCGACCACCGAGATCCGCAAGGTGCCGATCACCGTGCTCTCCCGCTGCCAGCGTTTCGATCTGCGGCGTATCAGTGCGAGCGATCTGGTCGGCCTCTTCTCGACGATTGCGGCCAAGGAAGGCATCACCGCCGACGAGGAAGCGCTTGCCATGATCGCGCGGGCGGCCGAGGGTTCGGCACGCGACGGGCTCTCACTGCTCGACCAGGCGATCGCTCACGGTGGAGGCATCGTGAGGGCCGATACGGTGCGTGCGATGCTCGGTCTCGCCGATCGCGCCCGCGTCGTGGACCTCTTCGAGCATGTCGTGCGCGGCGACGTCGCGGCAGCACTTTCCGAGTTCGGCAGCCAGTACGAATCCGGCGCCAGCCCGACCGTTGTCCTGACCGACCTCGCCGACTTCACGCATCTCGTGACTCGGATGAAATACATCCCGTCGGCGGCTCAGGACGCGTCCCTCAGCGAGGTCGAGCGCGTTCGCGGGGCCGAGCTTTCGACAAGCGTCAGCGTTTCGACGCTCTCGCGCATCTGGCAGATGCTGCTGAAGGGTATCCCGGAAACGGAAAACTCCGCGCGTCCTGCCGGTACCGCAGAAATGGTCATCATTAGGCTTGCCCATGCGGCTCACCTGCCATCGCCCGAGGATGCGGCGCGACGGCTTGTGGAACTGGCAGAGGGCGGACAGACCGGCACCTCTTCCCCGGCCCCGCCGGGAGGTAACGGCGGCGGCGCCCAGGCGTCCTATCGCACCGCAGCGGTCGGCGGGCAGGCGCTGGATCGCCCACCGCAAGCAACTGCGCCAAGACCAACGGCCCATCTCCAGAGTGTGCCGACACTTGAATCGCAGCCAGCTGTTCTGGGGCGCGTCGAAACGAAACCCACGCCGGCCCCCAAGGTTCCCATCAAGTCGCTTGAGGATATCGCCGAGCTCTGCACGCAGAACCGTGACCCGAAGCTGAAGGCTCTCTTGCGCTCCTATGTTCGACTCGTGGGTCTGGAGCCCGGAAGACTCGAGATCAACCTGCCGCCGGAGGCACCGAAGACGCTTGCAGGAGACCTGCAACGACGGCTTGAGGAGTGGACGGAAATCCGCTGGATGGTCATCCTGTCACGCGAAGCCGGCAGGCCGACACTTGCGGAAACCGAAAGTTCAAACCGCGAGGCAAGGCTTCTCGATGCACGGCAGGATCCCGACGTGGCGGCGATCCTGGCCCGCTTCCCCGGCGCGAGGATCACCGATGTGCGCATTCGTTCCGCCAGTGACGAAGACGAGACGCTGAATGTCCCGTCGGCAGCCGAGTCCGCCGAGGGAGACATTCTTCCGGGCGACGACATCGAATTCTAAGACGGCATTCGCCAATACTTCAGGGAGACAGTGACGATGCGCGACATCATGGGCATGATGGGCAAGGTCAAGGAAATGCAGGCCAAGATGGAGAAGATGCAGGCGGAGATCGCCGCTCTCGAAGTCGAAGGCAAATCAGGCGGAGGTCTCGTGACCGTGACGATGACCGGCAAAGGTGAGCTCAAGGGCCTCAAGATCGATCCTTCGCTGTTCAAGGAGGAAGAAGTCGAGATCCTCGAGGACCTGATCGTCGCCGCGCACAAGGACGCCAAGGACAAGGCCGAAGCCGTGATGGCGGAAAAGACCAAGGAAATGACCGCCGGCCTGCCGATCCCGCCCGGCATGAAGCTGCCGTTCTAACGCGATACCCGACCGCGGCGGAGGGCTTTCCAAACCTGTGCCGGCGCGCGCCCTCCGCTGCCGGCGAAGTCGTACGTCGAAGACATTTCCGTTTGGCGCAGATATCCGTTAGAAACCGCCCATGGCAAAGCGAGTCACCGGTCCCGAAATCGAAAAATTGATCCAGCTGCTGGCGAAGGTGCCCGGTCTCGGGCCACGTTCCGCCCGTCGGGCCGCGCTGCATCTCATCAAGAAGAAGGATCAGCTGCTCGGGCCTCTCGCGCACGCAATGGGCGACGCCTATGATAAGGTGAAGATCTGCTCTCATTGCGGCAACGTCGACACCAGCGATCCCTGCACCGTTTGCACTGATGATCGTCGTGACCAATCGGTAATCATCGTCGTGGAAGACGTCTCCGACCTCTGGGCGCTTGAGCGCGCAGGCGCGATGAACGCAGCCTATCATGTGCTCGGCGGAACGCTGTCGCCGCTCGACGGAGTAGGTCCCGACGACCTCAACATCCGTGGCCTTATCGACAGAGTGTCGAAGGGCGATATTCGGGAGATTATCATCGCGGTCAATGCGACGGTCGAGGGACAGACGACAGCTCATTACATCACCGATCATCTGGCGGGTCTGGACGTGAAGATCACCCGCCTCGCCCATGGTGTGCCTGTCGGTGGTGAGCTCGATTATCTTGACGAGGGAACATTGGCGGCGGCGCTGAGAGCCCGCACGACGATCTGAAATCCGCCCCATTCGAGGGTGATGTGAGACTCCATGAGACGACACTCCGCCATCCTTTTATTTCTCCTGCTGCTCCTTTCTCCGCTTCCCGTTGCAGCGCTCGACAAGGGTGCTGTGGAAGCCCGGTTCCAAACCTGGCTGCAGCAGGAATTGTGGCCGCTTGCGGAGAAGTCCGGCGTCGGCCGGAACGCTTTCGAGCGAGCAACCGCCGACCTCCATCTCAACTGGGATCTGCCGGATCTCGTGCCACCGGGCAGCAAGCCCCCGAAGGAACGGAAGCAGAGCCAAGCTGAGTTTTCTTCGCCCGGATCCTATTTTTCCGAGAAAAGATTGCAAGGGCTCGCCGCCGCCGGTCGTGGTCTTGCGACGCGGCACGCTCGCACACTCCAGAAAATCGAGAAGACCTACGGCGTTCCCGGATCGGTCGTGCTTGCGATTTGGGGACGAGAAACGGGCTTCGGGCAGGCGAAACTGCCTTATCCTGCGGTGGAGGTGCTCGCGACCAAGGCTTTCATGTCGACGCGCAAGGATCTCTTCTTGCGCGAGCTGATCGCAGCGCTGCACATGATCGATGGCGGCGACATCAGCGCCGGCAGGATGATGGGCTCCTGGGCCGGTGCCCTCGGCCAGCCACAGTTCATGCCCACCAGCTATCTTGAGCACGCCGTCGATTTCGACCGAGACGGCGTCAGGGACATCTGGAACTCGGTTCCGGACAGCCTCGCCTCGATCGCCAACTATCTCGTCCACAAGGGATGGCAGAGAGGGCGCAGCTGGGGTTACGAGGTCGTCATTCCGGAGGCGGTCTCTTGTGCCCAGGAAGGGCCGGACCGCGCACAGCCTCTCTCCGACTGGGCGGCGACGGGGATCCGGCGCATCTCAGGCAAACCCTTCCCAGACCGTGAGGCGGCAGCTTCGACAATGATGCTGGTCCCGGCCGGCACACACGGCCCCGAATTCCTCGTCACACCGAATTTCTACGTGCTCAAGGAGTACAACAACTCCGATCTCTACGCCCTCTTCATCGGCAATCTCGCCGATCGCATCGCCTATGGAAGTGGTCCTTTCGTCGGCAAATGGGGTGATGTCGGCAAGATGCTGCGCTCAGACGTGCTAGCCATGCAGGAGACACTCGTCGCGAAAGACTACGATGTCGGCAAGGTCGATGGTCTGCCCGGCTACAAAACCCGCCGGTCGCTCGGCGAGTGGCAGGCGAAGAGCGGCTTTTCTCCGACCTGTTTCCCCGACGAGAGCCTGAAGGCGAAGCTTCGCTGACGTTCCTCAATGCGGCTCGATGTGCGTCTGGTGGAAAACGTCGTCCGCCGGCGGTATGCCCTGTCGCTCGATCATCCGATGAACACGGGGCTTTGAAGCGCCCCTGTGAAGAGCGAGCAGGCGGTCGCTGGTTTCCGCATCCGCCTTGGTCCGCCGTTGGTTGTGGCGAACGTAGTCCACCCAGGTCGGGGTGTGATAGGTTTCGGTCCAGACCTCCGGATTCTCGAGATCGCGCATCAGGGCCCAGTTCCGAGCCCCGTCACGTAGACGGATACGGCGCCTTTCGACCATCAATGAAAGGAACTGCTGCACGTCTTCATCATCGATTTGGTAATCGATCTGCACGACGATGGGACCGCTGCGTGGCTTGACGTCGAGGCGGAGTTCCGGCTCGTTGAAGCGGTTGAGCGGATCTAGGTCGAGAGACGCGAAGGGCGGCATCGGAAGCCGGACCCCGATTGCGACCCCGACAATCATCACCAATGCGGACACAAGAAGAGCATGTCCGACGCCGTTGGTTTCGGCCACATGGCCCCAGAGCCAGCTGCCGGTCGCCATGCCGCCGAAGGTGGCTGTCTGATAGAGTGAGAGCGCACGACCGACGACCCAGCGCGGCGTGGAAAGCTGCACGACCGTGTTGAAGAGGGACAGCGCAAGCACCCAGCAGGCACCGGCAAGCAGAAGTGCCATCCCGGTGAGCCACGCCGATCCGCTGACGCCGATGATCGCCGTGCTCAACGCAAAGCCCGCGAACGACAATCGCACGATGTCCTCGCTCGAAAGGAGTTCTCGCAAACGGGCGCTCGATAGCGCACCTGCGATCGCACCTGCGCCGAAGGCGCCGAGCAGGATGCCGTAGGTGAGTGGCCCGCCGGCGACCATGTCGCGCGCGACGACCGGGAGAAGGGCGAGGATCGCGACCGCCGTCAAGCCGAAGACGAAACTCCGGAAAAGTACCTTCAGAATATTCGGCGACATCGCGACGTAGCGAAGCCCGGCAGAGATCGCGGCACCGAGCTGCTCACGCGGTAGCGTCGTCTGCGGAACTTCCGGGCGCCATCGATAGAGCGCGTAGGCGAGCGGCAGATAGCTGAAGGCGTTCACGAGGAACGCGACAGCGGCGCCAGAGGCCGCGACGATCATGCCGCCGAGTGCCGGACCGACGCTTCGGGTAATGTTGAAGCCCATGCTGTTCAGGGCGACGGCGGCCGGAAGATCGCTGCGCGGAACCATGTCGCCGACGGAGGCCTGCCAGGAAGGATTGTTGAGCGCCGTGCCGCTACCGATCAGGAATGTGAAGAACAGGAGAGACCACGGAGAAATCTGTCCGAGAAAGGCAAAGGCGGCGAGCAAGGCGGAGGCGGCGAGCATGAAGAACTGCGACAACAACATGACCTTGCGACGGTCGAAGCTGTCTGCGACGGCACCGGAAAGCAACGAAAACAGCATGATGGGCAGGGTATTGGACGCCTGGACAAGAGCGACCATGTTTTCCGATCGGGAGATGGACGCCATCAGCCAGGCTGCCCCCACGCCCTGAATAAGCCCGCCGAGATTCGACGAGATGCTCGCAACCCAGATTGTCCGATAGAATTCGTTCTTCAGTGGCGCCAAGGGCGATTTGCGATCCGACACGTCCTGTTCACCTGCAGCTTTCGAAGCGGAGCGTGCCACTATAGGCAAATCTGAGGCACGCTGCCTATGTCCCGCTGCCCCGAACACGAAAATAGCACCCGGACGGCAAGGGTCCTCGCAAAGCTTGCATTTGCACGCGAGCAAGCGTATATCGTGCTTAAATTCTTGATCGATGGATGAAGAGTGGGGCCGCAAGGACCCGCTCTTTTTTGTTAGCGGTCGGGAAAGCTGCAGAATTCATCCAGGAGGATGACGCGTGTCGGAACAAGTACCGGCGCCGCAGGACCGCGAGCCGCGCATTGTCACGGAAACCGGCCTGGATCGGCGCATCGCTGAAATCATAGAGCCCGTGACGGTTGCCATGGGGTTTAGACTCGTGCGGGTTCGGCTCCTGAACCAGAACGGGCTTACCCTCCAGATCATGGCCGAACGCAACGACGGCACCATGACAGTCGAGGACTGCGAAGAGCTTTCGATGGCGATTTCGCCGGTGCTCGACGTCGAAGATCCGGTCGACAAGGCCTATCATCTGGAAGTATCCTCCCCGGGTATCGACAGGCCGATGGTGCGCAAGTCCGACTTCGAGCGCTGGCAGGGTCACATCGTCAAATGCGAGACGTCGATTCTGGTCGACAACCGCAAGCGGTTCCGCGGCAAGATTGCAGCGGTTGACGGAGACGGCTTTACCATCGAGCGAGACCAGATCGCGTATGGAGAAGAGCCGCGCGTGACCATTCCGTTCAGTGCGCTGGCGGAAGCGAAACTGATCCTGACAGACGATCTCATCCGCGATGCGCTGAAGGCCGACAAGGCTGCTCGGGCCAAGGCGGCAAATCAAAACGACAACGAAACCTCGATAGACTAACCGCCTTGAGGGCACGGCCCCGGCAGTGAAGACGGAGACATAAGACAATGGCAGTCAGTGCTAACCGGCTCGAGCTCTTGCAGATCGCTGATGCGGTCGCGCGTGAAAAGGTGATCGACCGTGAGATCGTGCTTGCCGCGATGGCCGATGCGATCCAGAAGGCGGCCCGCTCGCGCTACGGCTCCGAAACGAATATCCGCGCCGACATCAATTCCAAGACCGGCGAAATCCGTCTGCAGCGCCTTCTGGAAGTCGTCGAGAAGGTCGAGGATTATTCCACGCAGATCGCGCTCGAGCTTGCCCGTGACCGCAATCCGGATGCCAAGATCGGTGACTTCATCGCCGATCCGCTGCCGCCGATGGATTTCGGCCGCATTGCCGCCCAGTCTGCCAAACAGGTTATCGTACAGAAGGTGCGCGAAGCCGAACGGGATCGCCAGTACGACGAATTCAAGGATCGCGTCGGCGAAATCGTCAACGGCACCGTCAAGCGCGTCGAATACGGCAATGTGATCGTCGATCTCGGCCGTGGCGAAGGTATCATCCGCCGTGACGAGATGATCCCGCGCGAGACCTTCCGCTATGGCGACCGTGTCCGCGCCTATGTCTACGACGTCCGCCGCGAACAGCGGGGCCCGCAGATCTTCCTGTCGCGTACCCATCCGCAGTTCATGGTGAAGCTCTTCACCATGGAAGTGCCGGAAATCTATGACGGCATCATCCAGATCAAGTCGGTTGCGCGCGATCCGGGCTCGCGTGCCAAGATCGCCGTCATTTCCAACGACTCGTCGATCGATCCGGTCGGCGCCTGCGTCGGTATGCGCGGCAGCCGCGTCCAGGCGGTGGTCGGCGAATTGCAGGGCGAAAAGATCGACATCATCCCGTGGAGCCAGGATCCGGCCTCCTTCATCGTCAACGCCCTGCAACCGGCTGAGGTTTCGAAGGTCGTTCTCGACGAAGATGCCGAACGCATCGAAGTCGTCGTACCGGACGAACAGCTGTCGCTCGCCATCGGCCGCCGCGGCCAGAACGTCCGTCTCGCGTCGCAGCTGACTGGCTGGGACATCGACATCATGACGGAAGCCGAAGAGTCCGAGCGCCGTCAGAAGGAATTCAACGAACGCACCAACCTCTTCATGGATGCGCTCGACGTCGACGAGATGATCGGTCAGGTGCTCGCCTCCGAAGGCTTCGCCCAGGTCGAGGAACTCGCTTACGTCGATCTCGACGAGATCGCCTCCATCGAGGGCTTCGACGAGGACACCGCCCAGGAAATCCAGTCCCGCGCCCGCGATTATCTGGAAAAGATCGAGGCGGAAATGGACGCCAAGCGCAAGGAGCTCGGCGTTGCCGACGAACTGCGCCAGATCGACGGCATGACGGCCCAGATGATGGTCGCCCTCGGCGAGGATGGCATCAAGACGATCGAGGACTTTGCCGGCTGTGCGGCCGACGACCTCGTCGGCTGGAGCGAGCGCAAGGACGGCGAGACCAAGAAGTTCGAGGGGTTGTTCTCGAAGTTCGACGTTTCCCGTGCGGAAGCCGAAAACATGATCGTTCAGGCCCGTCTCGCGGCCGGCTGGATTACCGAAGACGACCTCGCTGCAGAGGTCGTTGAAGAAGAAGCGGCCGTGGACGAAGACAAGGCTGAATGATGCGAGGCGATGCGCAGGAAAGCTTGCCGGATGATGATGCCGCCGAAGGTGCGGACATGAATGGTCGCACGTGTATCGTCACGCGGCAGAGCGGAACACCGGAAACGTTGATCCGCTTTGTCGCCGGCCCTGACGGCAGCGTCGTTGCGGATATCAAGCGGCAGCTTCCCGGTCGCGGATGCTGGGTTTCGGCAAGCCGTGAGGCCGTCGACAAGGCGGTAGCAAAGAAGCTTTTCACGCGCGCGCTGAAGGCGGACGTCAAGGCTGACCACGATCTCGGCCAGCGCGTCGACCGCCTGCTCGTCGCACAGCTTGCGGGGATGATGAACATGGCGCGCAAGGCCGGCCAGTTCATCACCGGTAGCTCCAAAGTCGACCTGGCGGTCCGCAGCGGAGAGGCGATTGCCGTCTTCCACGCGATGGACGCGGCGGCAGACGGCGTGAGGAAGATCGACCAGGCGCGCAAGGCTTGGCACCTCGGAATGGAGACCGACGCGG
>DATGWU010000149.1:0-1969 GCA_035299345.1 Rhizobium sp. | reverse complement strand
CGGACAACTATGCCTACGAGGTTCACCAGTATTTCGACTCCAATTTCTCCGGAACGAGTTCGAGCTGCGACCGCGCTTCGGATGCCGTTGCAGCCGTCGAGGCGTTCACGCGGTGGCTGCGCGATCACGGCAAACGCGGCTATCTCGGCGAATTCGGCGTGCCGGCCGGCGAGGCCTGTATCGGAGCTCTCGCCGACATGGTGAAGGTCGTCGAAGGCAATCGTGACCTTTGGGTCGGCTGGGCTTACTGGGTGGCGGGTGACTGGTGGCCGCCGTCAGAGGCGCTGAACATCCAGCCGACGGTCGAAGGCGATCGCCCGCAGCTTACCGGGCTTGCTCCGGCGCTCAAGGACTTCTCGTCGTCGGCTGCGGAATGCCCGGCTCTCGATCGTCCATGACCCGCCTCAGGGCGAGCGCCCGCCAGTCGATACGATCGGCGGTGCCGAGGATGAACCACAAAAGTGCGGCCGTCTTGATGGAGTAGAGCGAGTTGCTGATGACCATCAGCAGCAGGAGGTAGATGATGACCATCGAGTGGAAGGACCACGCCCTCGCATCGCGGATCGGCGCCATGACCATCAGGGCCCAGAGCGCGATGAATCCGAAGAGGCCGAACTTGGTGAGGGTGTAGGCAAGACCTGAGTCCGCGGTGAACTGGTCGGTCACGGCGATTCCCAGCACCACCGGTAGATCGAGATGCGTCAGGATGCCGGCAGTGACCTTGAGACGTCCGCCGACGTCGTTTGCTCCGCCCTCGGTGCCCGTGGCGAGCCCGTAGACTGCGATGATCGCCAGCATGAGGAAGGGCAATACCAGCCATACGGTCTTCGGAATGATGCGGTAGAAGGGCGTCATGACCGTCATCAAGACGCAGGTGAAGAAGCCGAAGCGGGCGTCGGCGAGGATGACGGTCAGGATCGCGCCGGCCATGATGACGAAGCGGTAGCGCATGCCGGAGCGGAAGAGCGCCCAGGCGAAGACGATGGCGCCGAAATTGCCCGCCGAGACCGGCTCCAGAAAGACCGACGAGACACGATGCTGCCCGAGGAACGAAAAGAGCGAGCGCGGTTCCGGCCGCATGCCGCTGATGAAGAGACCTCTCGTCGCCCCGAAGGCCTCCTCCGGTGTCACCGTGCCGCGGGCGATGAAGTAACCGAGCACATTGAAGAAATCGAGATAGAGATCCGTCAGGAGGTACTCGAAGAGACCGAAGACAACGACGACCGCGATCGATGCTGTGACGAGCCGGTCGGCCAGCCGCAGGTCCTGCACGCGCGTTCCCATGAAATAGAAGGCGATCGGGATCAAGATGTCGCGGAGCGCCTTGAGATCGACGGCACCGCGCAGGGCGAAGAGCAGCACCATGTAGCTCACGTAAAGCGCCAGCACGAGATAGATGTCGAGTTTTCGGGTGAAGGCTGCAAGGAAGGTGCAACCGATCAGCAGCATCTCGAACAGCATGACGTGACTGTCGCGTATGCCCATCACGCGCGTGTTCACGAAACAGAGGAACAGGTTGAAGGTAAGACCGCCCATCACCGTGAAGATGGCGATATGGTGCCTCGCCCGGCTCACCCAGCCCGGGCCCATCCCCGTCGCCGCCGGGGACAGAGGTGCCGGGAAGGTCTCAGCCGCACGCATGTTGCTTCCAGCCGTCGCCAGTGGCGGCCAGAGCGAGTGCTGATGCTGACGAGCAGGATGACACGGCCTACGCCTCCACCACGACTGTGCCGAGGACGATTTCCGGTTTGCCCCCAAGCGCGTCGACATATCCCGCCAGATCCTCCTGCGGCGTGTCCCTCATGTCGAGGATCGGTACGAGCGCGTCGGCATGGCTCATCAGCGAAGGCAGGAAGTCGGCGGCCTGCGTGCCGCAGGCGTTGACGATCACGAAACGGTGGCCGCCGTCCTCGGGCATGGGCCGGGTGGAACCCCGACGCGCGCGGAAGCGATCATATCGCAGAAGGTC
>DATGWU010000148.1:0-7818 GCA_035299345.1 Rhizobium sp. | reverse complement strand
CCGCGCCTCGGCGGTCGCCTCGGTCAGTCGCCCTCGCTTGACTGCCCCGTCGAAGATCGCCTTCAGGTTGGCAAGACCGCGTTCGACCGCCGCATCATCCCGTTCGATCAGGACGACCGGAAGCCCGGCATCGCGAAACGCCGCGGCAATGCCCGCCCCCATGGTGCCGCCGCCGATCACGGCGGCGTTCCGCAACGGTCTTGCCTCAATGCCTTTGAGCGCCGCCGGCCGGAGTGCTGCGCGTTCGGCGAAGAAGACATAGCGAAGTGCAGCCGCCTGCTCGGAGGCGCGCAGCTCGAGGAAAGTTGCCCGCTCGAATTCCATTGCGGCGGCGAAGTCGACCTCGGTTGCCCGGCGCAGACACGCGAGCGCCCGCAGCGGGGCTATCTCACCTTTGGCGCGCTTGGAAATGGCGACCTCGGCCTTCTCCCAGAAGGTCTCCGGCACGGACGGCGTCGCTCGTAGAGAGATCGGAACGGGCCGCTCGTCGTCAAGATTCTCGGCAACGGCGATGGCGCCGGAGCGAAGGTCGTCCCCGATGATCCGGTCGATGAGGCCGAGTTCCAATGCCCGCGGTGCGCGCACCGGCTTGCCGGTGGTCACAAGCTCCACCGCCGCCTCGACACTTGCGAGGCGCACGGTGCGCACCGTCCCGCCGGCGCCGGGCACGATGCCGAGCGTCACCTCCGGCAGGCCGACGGCGGCGTCCGGTGCGGCGAGTCGGAAGCGGCAACCGAGCGCGATCTCGAAGCCGCCGCCGAGCGCGGAGCCGTGGATCGCAGCGATCCACGGCTTCGCCGCCATTTCGATCGCAGCAACGACATCCGGCAAATGCGGTGGCTGTGGCGGCTTGCCGAACTCATTGACGTCGGCGCCGGCGATGAAGGTGCGACCGGCGCCGACGAGCACCACGGCCGAGACATCGGGATCGTCGTCCAGCGCGGCCACCGCGTCCAGGAGACCCTGGCGAACGGCCCGGCTCAAGGCGTTGACGGGCGGATTGTCGACGGAGACGACGGCGATCTTGCCCTCACGGGCGATGGTGACGACGGACATGAGCAATCAGATTCCCAGATAAGCTTCTCGAACGCGAGGATCGGCGAGCAGTTCGCCGGCCGGTCCTTCCATGGTGATCCTGCCGGTTTCCATGACGTAACCGCGGTCGGCGACGGAAAGGGCGCCAAAGGCGTTCTGCTCGATCAGCAGCACGGTGACTTTCAGGTCCCGCATGCTCTTCACCACGTCGAAGATCTGTTGCACCAGGATCGGTGCCAGCCCCATGGACGGCTCGTCGAGCAGCAGGCAGGAGGGGCGGCCCATCAGGGCGCGGGCGATGGCCAGCATCTGCTGCTGTCCGCCCGACAAACCGCCGGCGGCAAGATTGCGCTTCTCCTTGAGGATCGGGAACATCTGGAAGGCGTTCTCCATGTCCCGGTCGACGCGGTCGTCGGTGAAGAGGAAGGCACCAAGACGCAGGTTTTCTTCAACCGTCAGGTTGGTGAAGATCTGCCGACCCTCGGGCGACTGGGCGAGACCTCGCCCCAGACGCTTGTGGGCCGGCGTCGCGGCGATGGACTCGCCACGGAAGATGATCTCGCCGCTGCTCACCGGCTGGAGGCCGGACAGGCAGCGCAAAAGCGTGGTCTTGCCGGCGCCGTTCGCTCCGACGATGGTGACGATCTCGCCGGAATCGATGTGCAGATCGATGCCGTGCAGCGCTTCGATGCGGCCGTAACGTGATCTCAGTCCCTCAACCGTGAGCATGGGACGGCTCCTCTGTCTTCGTTCCGAGATAGGCCGCGATCACGTTCGGGTCGCGCGACACAGCGGCGGGCTCGCCTTCGGCGATCTTGACGCCATGATCGAGGACGACGATGTGGTCGGAGATCCGCATCACCATCTTCATGTCGTGCTCGACCAGAAGGATCGCGACGCCGGAGGCGGCGACTTCGGCGATCAGGTGATCGATCTCCTCGGTTTCGACCGCGTTGCAGCCGGCTGCCGGTTCGTCGAGCAACAGGACCTTCGTATCGAGCGCCAGCGCCCGAGCGATTTCAAGCCGCTTCAACGCGCCATAGGAGAGACTGCCGGCTTCGAGTTCGGCCGCATTGGCAAGCCCCACGCGAGCCAGAAGCTCCCGCGCCCCGGCCCGTGCCTCCCTGGAGCGCCGGCGCGACGCCGGAAGCCCGAGGAGATCGGCGAACACCGAACCTCTTTCCTGCAAATGAAACCCGGCAACGGCGTTTTCGAGCACCGTCATATTCTGGAATATCTGCAGGTTCTGGAAGGTTCGCGACATGCCGCGGCGTGCGAGCAGATGCGGCGAGAAGCCGGTGACGTCCTCACCGTTCAGTCTCACCCTCCCCGACCTCGGCAGGTAGACGCCCGAGATCATGTTGAACAAGGTGGTCTTGCCGGCACCGTTCGGCCCGATGACGGAGACGATTTCCCTCGGATTCACCGAGAAGCTCACGTCATCGACCGCTTTGAGGCCACCGAAGGCGATCCCCAGTCCTTCGACGCTGAGAAGGCTCATGCTCCCCTCCCGGTAAATTGACGCATCAGCGACGGCAGGAGGCCCTCGCGCAGGAAGATCATCACCAGCATCATCACCAACCCGAGCACGACCTGCTCGTATTCGGCAAATACGGTCAGCACCTGCGGCAGGAGGGTGAGAATGCCGGCACCGAAGATCGCTCCCAACACTGAACCTGCGCCACCCAGCACTGCCATGGTGACGAGTTCGATCGAATGCATGTAGCCTGCGACATCCGGCGTGATGAACTTGTTCTGCAGGGCGAGCAGAGAACCCGAGACCGAGGCATAGACCGCGGAGATGACGAAGGCCTGCAGCTTCAGCCGGGCGACGTCGACACCGACCGTGCTTGCGGCGATTTCGGAGCCGTGCAACGCGCGCAGCGCACGGCCGGTGGGGCTATCGTAGAGGTTGAGGGCCAGCCAGGCGCCGATCAAGAGACAAAGCCCGCAGAAGAAGTACCAGAATTTCGGCGCCGAGAGCTTCAGCCCCAGCTGGCCGACCGCCTGGCGCAGCCCGAGATCGGCAACGGTGATGCCGTCCGGTCCACCGGTCAGCCAGGCTTCGTTGGACAGCACCATCGACACCAGGATGCCGAAGCCGAGCGATGCGACGGCGAGATAATAGCCCTTGAGGCGCAGGATCGGCCGGCCGACTACATAGGCGATCAGGGCGGAGGCGACGGCGCCGAGCAGCGCCGCGAATGCGGGATGAAGGCCGAGATGAACGGGGGCCAGCGCCGAGGCATAGGCACCGATCCCGGCGAAACCAGCATGGCCGAGGCTGATCTGCCCGGCAAAGCCCGTGAGGATGACGATGCCGAGCACCGCCACGCCGTTGACGAACAGCAGTGAACCGACACGGAAATAGAAGGCCGACGGGAAGAAGAACGGCGTTGCCGCGATCAGCAGTGCAAGCACCAGCAGGGTGGTCTGTTTTGTCGTGAGCCGCATCATCACACCCGATTGACCGAATTGCGTCCGAACAGGCCTTGCGGCATGGCGAAGAGGACGGCGAGGATGACGACGAAGGCGACCGCGTCCTTGTATTGGGAGCTGATGAAGCCGGCCGTCAGCGCCTCGAACAGGCCGAGCAGGATGCCACCGACCAGCGCACCCTTCGGATTGCCCATCCCGCCAAGCATGGCTGCGGCAAAGCCCTTGAGGGCGAGCGCAATGCCGAGGTCGTAGCTCGTCAGCGTGATCGGAGTGACGAGCACGCCGGCGAGCGCACCGATCGCCGCCGAAAGCGCGAAGGAGAGCGTCATCACCCAGTTCGTATTGATGCCGACGAGCTGGGCTGCCAGGCGATTGTTGGAGGTGGCAAGCACCGCCTTGCCGGTCAATGTGCGGGTGAAGAACAGCCAGAGGCCAACGAACACGATGACCGCCCCGGCAATGACCCACAGGCTCTGCGGCAGGATGGTGGCGGCGAGGATCTTGATCGGCTCGTCACCGGTGAAGGCGGGGAAGCGGTGGAGCTGCTTGTCGAAGACAAGTTGCGTCACGCCGCGAATGAAGATCGATGCACCGATGGTGATGATGATCAGCGAGACGACGGGCGCGCCGCGCGCCGGTTCGATGGCGAGCTTGTTGAGGGCAACGCCGATGGCCGCGGTCAGGGCGATTGCGATCAGCGCCGCAAGCGGCAGCGGCAGGCCGGCGTCGAAGGCGAACACCGTGATCATGCCGCCCAGCATCACGAATTCGCCCTGGGCGAAATTCACGACGTCGGAGGCGTTGTAGATGATGGTGAAGCCCAGCGCGACGAGCGCATAGACCGCGCCGACCGTCACGCCGGAAAGGAGAAACTGCATCAGTTCTGGCATCGAAGACCCCGTTGTGGCCGCTTGTGTGTGAAGCGGAGCCTGCAGGTCGCTCGCAGGCTCCGCGCCAGTGCCATGTCCCGTGAAGAAACGCTTCGGGGGCTTACTCGATGATGGTCCAGCCCCCGTCCTTGATCTCCAGCATGCGGAAGGCGGTGAGATCGAGGCCGAGGTGATTGTCTGCCGACATCGTTACGACTCCGGTGGTGCCGACGAGGCCGGACGTACCTTCGATTGCGTCGCGGATCGCTTCGGGCTCTGCCGAACCGGCACGTCCGATGGCATCGACGAGGATACGCAGGGCGTCATAGGCATAGCCGCCGAATGTCGAGACGGCGGAGCCGGTCTTTTTCTCATAGGCCGCCTTGTAGGCCGTCACCACCGCCTTTTGGGAATCGCCCTCGGTGAGGATGCCGGCAACCAGCAGCGCGGTGCCCGGAAGGCGAACGCCCTCGGCGGCCTTTGCGCCGGCGAGCTCGATGAAGCCGTCGGAGGCGACGCCGTGCGACTGATAGAGCGGCAGGCCGACAGCGAGTTGCGAATAGTTGCGCGTCACGATGGACGGGCCCTGGCCGAAACCGGCGTTCAGGACTGCCTGCACGCCGGCAGTGCCCTTGATGTTGGTCAGCTGCGGGGTCATGTCCGCATCCTGCGGGCCATAGGTCTCGTCAGCGGCGATCTCGATGCCGTAGTCACCCGCAACGGCGACGCACTGCTTGTGCATCGAGGCGCCGAAGCCGTCGGTCCCGGAAATGACGCCGATCTTGGTAATCGCGTTCTTCTTCATGTTCTCGAAGATCTTCTGGCAGGCCATGCGGTCGGTGTGCGGGGTCTTGAAGACCCAGTGCTTGACCGGGTCGATGATTTCGATGGCGCCTGCGAGCGAGACGAACGGAACCTCGGAATCTTCGGCGACCGGAATGATCGACATGGTCGTGCCGGTGGTCGTGCCGCCAATGATGGCGACGACTTCGTCGTCCTCGACCAGGCGGGTGGCGAAGGTGCGCGCCTTGTTCGGGTCGCCGCCGTCGTCATAGAGAACGAGCTTGAGCTGTTCGCCGTTGACGCCGCCGGCCGCATTGATCTCCTCGACCAGCATTTCCAGCGTCTTGGCCTCGGGGTCGCCGAGGAACGAGGCCGGGCCGGTCGCCGATACGGTGGCGCCGATCCTGATCTCGGCCTGGGCGGCGGATGCGATGCCCAGCGCCATCAGCGTGGCAAGTGCGATGGTGGTCGTGATTTTCATTGTGTCTCCTCCCTGAGAACGTTGAATGGTAAAGTCGATCACGCCGCCTTCGGGCGGCGCCACATCGCCAGCCGGAACCGGTTGGCGACGAAGGCGGTGTCGGTCAGGCTGGCGTTGCCGGCCGGGTTGGCGCCGGTGACGTGGAAGTCCGAAAACGCAGCCGACTGGTTGACGAAGATGTTGCCGGTGAGATTGATCGACAGATTGACGCCGGCGCGTGCAAAGGCCCTCACCGCACGCGCGATGCGTGCCTCGTCAGTGTCGTAAAGTGCGGCAGTGATCGCTCCCTTGCTGCGGGCGAGGCCGGCTGCCAGGTCGATCGCGGCCTCTGCGCTATCCGCGGCGACGATGAAGGCGATCGGGCCGAAGCACTCCTCCTCATGCGCCTTCGTCTCGCCCGCATCGACCGCGACGATCAGCGGCGTTGCGCTGCGGCCATCGGAAAGTGGCGCGGACTCGCGGATGACACGACCGAGGCCCCGTGCCTCCTCGACCCGCGCCAGCGTCGCGGGATTGGCGATGGCCCCGCAAACGCCGGAAGCGCGCGCTGGATCGCTCAGAAGCACGTCGACGGCAGCGGCGATTGCGGCCGCGACGTCGTCGAAGCTCTTGTGGCCTTCGTTGGTCTCGATGCCGGCCCGCGGAACGAAGATGTCCTGCGGGGCGGTGCACATCTGGCCCGAATAGAGCGAGATCGAAAAGGCGATGTTGGCGCACATTCCGGCGAAGTCGTCCGTCGAAGCAATGACGATCGAATTGACGCCCGCTTCCTCGGTAAACACCTGCGCGGAATCGGCATTGTCGCGCACCCATTCCCCAAAGGCGCTGGAGCCGGTGTAATCAATGATGGCGATGTCGGGGTGGGTGACCAGCTCCTTGGTGATTTCCGAGCCCGTCTCGTCGACCGCCAACAAGACGATGTCCGCTGGGAAACCGGCTTCGACCAGCACCTCGCGTGCCACTCGCACGGTCAGCGCGAGCGGCAGGATGGCGCCTGGATGCGGCTTGACGATCACCGTGTTGCCGGTGGCAAGGCTCGCAAAGATGCCGGGATAGCTGTTCCAGGTCGGGAAGGTCTGGCAACCGATCGCAAGTGCGATGCCGCGTGGCACGACCTGCCAGTTCTTTTCGAGAATGATCGCCGGGGCCTTGCCCTGCGGCTTTTCCCAGGTGGCCTGGCCCGGCGTGCGGGTCATCTCCACCCAGGCGGTGGCAACCGCCTCGAGACCACGGTCCTGTGCATGCGGGCCACCGGCCTGGAAGGCCATGGGAAAGGCCTGACCGGTCGTGTGCATGACGGCGTTGGCCATCGAGAAGCTGATACGATTGAGACGCGTCAGGATTTCGAGGCAGACGCCCACCCGTGTCTCCGGCGATGCATCCGCCCAGACCTCTCCGGCTGCTTTCGAGGCGGCGACGAGCGTCGTCACGTCGCTTGCCGGGTAAAGCACGTTGAGATCGAGGCTCCAGGGCGATTTCTCCGAACCAAGGCGCTTGCTCTCCGGGTGGCCCGGCAGGTCAAACCGGGCGCCAATGAGCGCCCTGAAGGTCGCTTCGCCATCGTCCTTTGCGGTCTCACCGTAGATCTTGCCGCTCGGCACCTCCGGAAAGGGTGACCAGAAACCGCGGTCGGACAGGGCCTTGACGGCCCTGTCCAAGAGATCACGATGACGGCTGAACAGGTCGGACATGACAAATTTCTCCTCTGCTGTCGTTTATAATTGACCGTCCGGTCGGTTTATGCAAGAGCTTTTTACGGCCCCGGATCTGGAGTGGGGCAAGGGAGACAGCGATGCACCAATCCGACACTGTTCTGGTGGCGATGGATGGCGGCGTTCTGCGGCTGACGCTGAACCGCCCGGAAAAACTCAATTCATTCAACAAAGAGATGCACATCGCCTTGCGCACGGGACTGCAGCGCGCCCACGATGATGATGCCGTCCGGGCGGTCCTGCTGACCGGCGCCGGCCGTGGGTTTTCCGCAGGCCAGGATCTCGGCGACCGTGATCCGCGCAAGGGCGGACCTGCTCCCGATCTCGGCCAAACGCTGGAAACCTTCTACAATCCGACGCTGCGTCTGATCCGCTCGCTTGAGAAGCCGGTAATCTGCGCGGTCAACGGGGTCGCGGCAGGGGCCGGCGCCAACATCGCATTTGCCTGCGATATCGTGCTTGCCGCCCGCTCGGCGAAATTCATCCAGGCCTTTTCCAA
>DATGWU010000147.1:0-5602 GCA_035299345.1 Rhizobium sp. | reverse complement strand
TCGCCGCTTGGCGGCTGTGGTGTGTGTTCGTCAGACAACCAAATCAGGTCCGTTGTAGACGCTTCTCCCTGTGAGTTCGGCGTTGAGGTGCCGGAGGCGATCCTTGAGCGCCTGCAGGCGGCTCGTGTTGTCGATGTCCTGACCATGGACGGTGAACTTCGCGGGCATCGATTCGAGCGCTCGAAGCTCCGCATCGACAGCGTCGATCTCTTCCTGAATCTCTTCCTCTGTCCGCTCTGCCATGGCCGTTCATCCTTTGGTCTAAAAGCAACGCGCCGGAACCGGTGTGGCTCCGGTTCCGGCGCGGGGGTGTGCCTTCCCGGGGAGGTTGGGCCGGAAAGAATCGCGCGAACCGGTTAGCTCGCGGGCTGAATGCTCAGGTTGTCGATGTAGCAGGCCGCTGCGCCCCAGTTCAGGAACTCGGCGGTGTATTCACCGATCAGGCGGCGCGCGATGAAGTCATCGCCCTCCGCCTCGCTGCGCTTGTCGATCAGGGTGCGCATCGGAACCAGCTTCATCAGGTCCTTATCGAAGAGCGACATGCCGTTCTTGGGGAAGCTCTGATCGACCACGACGGTCGACAGGTAGCCCTTGATGGGAAGGCCGCTCTGCACCTGCAGGATCTGCATGCCGAGCGTCTTGTCCTCACGGACGACGTGCAGGCGGTTCTTGTAAAGGCGCGAGAGGTTAAGGCCCTGCGCCGCGCCGCAAAGGATCGTGTCGACCTTGGCCGCACCCCCCTCGAAGCACTTCTGGAATGCCGCGTCGAGGAGCTCCTCGTCGATCGGATCGCCGGCCGCGTCGACGCGATTGCCCCCTTCGTGGAACTGGAGCAGGCCGCCCATGGTCCCGGGGATCGCCTCCGTCCGCTGGAAGCGGCGGCCGTGGATGATCGAGTCGTTCATCTCGCGCGCCAGCTGCAGGGTCTTCTGACGAACCTCGAAGTCCATCATGGCGTCGACGGGGTTGGCCGCGTCCTGGCTGATGCCGTAGACGCGCCCCTGGCTGTTGGAGACAACCGCCTCAGCGTCGAAGATCTGAGTGAAGTTGTAGTTGAGGCTCGGCGCCTTGTTGCCGCCGACGAGCGCCGCGCGGGAGCTTTCCATCTGCGGGCGGGACACGACGATGATCTTCGCGCCCTCCTCGATCGCCGCCGCCGTGGTGCCGCCCCAGCCGCGGACGATCGTCGCCTGCTGAAGGCTGTCATGCACGGCCGTGACGCGGATCTGCTCCGTCGAGGGCGTGCCGTCGAGCTTCTCGATGCGGCAGATCGTGTTGGCCTTGAGGGCAAGCTTGTTCACGACGGGGAGCGTCGTGGCGGCGTTGTCGATGCCGGCGGACGTGGTCGTGGAAGCGGGCGTCAGCTGGAGTTCCGGGAACTCGTGCTTGTGCTGCGCGGCCTTGTAGGGGGCCGTGCCGATGATCGAAAGAAGGGTCGGCTGCGCGGCAATGATCGTCGCGAGGAGGATCGAAATGTCGCGCTGGAGATTCGCGTAACTGAGGGTAAAGGGAGGCATTGGCTCGGGTCAGTTCCTTTCCGGTCCTTTTCAGGTACCGTTCGCCTTGAGCATCTGAATCTTGGTGGTGATCGAGAGGACGGCGGCGGCGTCGCGACGCTGGCGGGCTGCCTCCAGGTCAGTCTCCAGCTGCGTCAGCTGCTGCTGGGTCGGGACGGGAGCGCCGCCCGTGGTCGTGGCACCCTTGACGGGCGCGGCCTTGAAGAGGTCCGGCTGATTCGTCTTCAGGGCGGTGAAGAACTCGTCGGCCTTGAACGCGTCGCCCTTCTCGCCGCGTGCCTTCTGCGCGAGATAGTTGATGTAGTCCGCGTCCTTCGCGCCGAGCTCGTTCGCTTTGGCGGTGATGGAGTTCGTGAAGTCGCGCTGGGAAGCGGCCTTGCGCTCGTCCTCGCGGTCCTTCTTGAGCGTGCTGAGTTCGCCGGTGACTGCGTTCAGCTGTGTGGTGATCGGCTCCAGCAGCTTCGCGATGTCGACGGGGGCACCAGCCGGCGGCTGGGCTCCCTGAGCGGCGGTGTTGGCGGGCGGAGCACCGGCGCCGTTCTGTGCCGGCGGCTGCGCTCCCTTGTTTTCCTGTTCACCTTCGGGCATGGTCTGCAATTCCTCCGTGGAATGCGCGGGGCGGATGAAGTTTCAGCCGGAAGCCCGCGCCCCCACGGTGCGAGCCCCCGGCTTCCTGAGATGAAGCGTCAGTTGGTCGTTTCGATGAACATGACGACGCGGTACGTCCGCGCGGAACCGGTCGAGGTTGCCGCGGTGATCTGGACGTTGCACTCACCGCTCACCGGCACTCCGGCGAACTCGGTAAGCGTCGTGGTCCCCGTGTCGGCCTGCTCCGAAGCGAGCGCGATGTGCCCGATCGTCGGGCCGTTGTAGCTGCTGAGCGTTGCCGTCGTGTCGTCGCTCGGCGTCACGAGCGCCGCGAAGCGCACGGTGCCGGCGACAGCGAACGGCACGCGCTCCGAGGTCGTCTGCGAAGCCTTCACCGTGAGGGTGAGGACCTCCTTTTTCATTCCCGCCGACGCTGCCGCGGGGAAGAAAGCGGTGGTCGCGGCGATCAGTGCGGCGGCCATCAAAACGCGTGTTCTGCTGAGCAATTTCATGCGAATAACTCCGCTGGTTGCGATGGTCGCGTTTGTAGAGACCGCCGCCGCGGAAATGCAGGTACAGCAGCAACAGGCCAGCGCTTTTTTATCCGGCCCTTGTCGCTCCCGTTCGCGCCTCTCCGCACCAGAGCCGGGAAAAGTCCGCCATCCTCCGAGGTGAAACGGGCGCAGCGTGGCAAAGCTGAAGCATGAGGTTGCGGTAGAGTTCTCAACGAGTGCTGAGCAGGCGAAGGCCGGCGCTCAGGAACTCGCCGCCGCGTTCACCGCCCTCGACACGAAGAGCAAAGCAGCGCAGCAGTCGACGCGTGCCGTGGGGACCTCTGCGGGCGAAACCTCCGCAGCCGCTGTACCGGCGCTGCACGCGGTCGGCCTCTCCGCTGCAGCCCTCAAAGGCGAAGCCGAGCTCGCGCGCCTCTCGATCGCTGCTCTCTCGGCGACGAACGTCGGCACCACGCTCAACCCTGCCCTTGATGGCGTTCAGGCGAGCCTTGTCGGCACCACGCTCTACGCCCGCCAGGCCGACGCCGCGCTGACGAAGGTCCTCGCCCGCCCCGCCGCGAACACGGCCGCCCCGCAGCTGTCCTCGACGGCTGCTGCGGCAGGCACCGCCGCGGCCGCGGTCGGCGCTCTTCCTCCAAAGCTCCGCGAGGTCGAAGCCGCCGAGGAACAGGTCGGACGCACCGGCACCCGCGCCCTTGGCTCCGTCTCCAGCGCCGCGGGGAACCTCTGGCGCACCCTGACGGGCGTCGTTTCCGCGTACGTGGGAATCTATGCGCTGCAGCGGACGATCGGCGCCGCGATCAGCGACCAGGTCGCCCTCGAAAACCGCCAGCTGGCGATGGCAAGCCTCATCAACGCCAACATGCAGTTCGAGGGGCCGAATAACTTCATCTCGTCCCTTTCCGCTGGGCGCTCCATGCTGGCCGACCTCGCGCAGGACGCGAAGCGCCTCCCCGGTTCCTTCTCGGACTTCGTCTCCGTCGCGCAGTCGCTCTCGGCGCCGATGCTCGCTCAGGGCGTCGGCCTGGACGAGCTCCGCCGGAGGACGGGTCAGGTTGCAATTCTGGCGTCCGTGACGGGCGCCCCGACCGACGTCGTCGGCAGTCAGGTTGCCCGCATCCTGCAGGGAAGCGCCGGCATCGAAATGGAAGCATGGCGCCAGCTGCAGCCGTACCTGAAGGGCATGAACGCCGAAAAGTTCAACCTGCTGACGCCGCAGCAGCGCTACTCCCTCGTCTTCACGACGATTGAGAAGATCGCCGCGGATCCGCAGATGCTCTCGCTTGTGGCGCGCTCCGCCTCGACCGAGTTCTCGACCCTGCAGGAAAACATCACGGGCGTGACCGGCATCCTCGGCATCGCCGGCGCCCGCATCGAAGACGAGCTCGTCGAGCAGGCATACCGGCTCAACCTCTGGTTCTCTCTGAACGAAGACAAGGTGCGCGCGATCGGCAACACGATCGCGGACCACGTAGTCCCGGCCGTCCGCTCCCTCGGCGACGCGTCGCTGTACGTCCTGGAAAACTTCGACCACATCAAGGCGGCCGCCATCGGCATCGCCGCCGCGGTCGCGATTTACAAAACCGCCGGGCTTCTCGCGCCTGCAGGCGCCACGGGCAACCTTGCGAAAGCCGGGCTGATGGCCTTCGGAACAAAGGCCACTGCAGACCTGACCCCCGCGGCGACGGGAGCATTCGGCGCTCTCCTCGGACGCATCGGCTTCGGGATCGTGCCGGCAACAGTCGTCGTGCCTGCCGCCGCCGTGGCTGCGCCTGCAGCGACTTCGATCGGCGCGATGCTTGCCCCCATCGCACCGGCCCTTCCCGTCATCGCAGCAGGGCTCGTCATCGTGGCAGGCATCGTCGCGGCAACCGCCGGAGCCTTCGTCGTCGTGAAGAACAACGTTCTCGGGCTCGGCTCGTTCTTCAATGATTCCGTGGGGGCGCTGGGGACCAGCCTTGGAAGCCTCGGCGCCAGCCTTGGGGGCCTCTTCATGGCCGTCGCTGTTCCGCTCGGTGTTGTCCTCGTCCCGATCCTCTCGATCGCGGCACTTGCCCTCAGCGCGTTCGTGGACGTGCTGACATGGAGTCTGGATACGATCGGCGGTTCGGTCTCGGCGGTGAGTGCCTTCATCGGTGCGCTGACGGTAAACCCCTTCGACATCAAGGGGGCCGCGAAAATCGCCAAAGACGAATTCAGCAACTTCAAGTTCGAGAACCTGACGAAGGACCTCGCAAGCTACAGTCAGAAGCAGCTGGAGGCGCGCGAAGCCGAAAAGAAGAACGTGAAGGGGACGAGCGGTCCGCAGACGTACATCAACAACCTGACCGTCGAGCAGCGCATCGACCGCGATGCCAACCCGGACCGCATCTTTCTGGGGGTCATCCGCGAAGTGGAGCGCATCAGAACCCAGCGGGTGAAGCTCCCCGCCTATCAGGGGTACTGATGACCCTCGCCGAACTCCTCGCCCGCCAGACCGCCGAACTCCGAAGCCTCAGCGCGGAGGAACTGAAGAGTCTCGAGCCTCTCTTCGAGGAAGCGCGAGAATCGCTGCGCCAGAGCCTTGAAGCGCTCATCGCGCGAGGCGCCGAGGAGCAGTTCACGGCCGCGCAGCTAAAGGCCACCATGGCGCAGGTGGAATCGGCGATCTCCGTCATCGGGAAGGGACTTCGCGGGAGCCTCGCCGCGGCGACGGACGCCGCTGAGGATGCTGCCGTGCGCCACCTGCAGCAGCAGGCGGAACTGGCGCTGCAGGCGTTCGGCAAACCGGTTGCCGTGGATCTGCAGACCGCCCGCCGCTTTGCCCGGAAGAACACGACGCTCCTTGAGCGGCATGCGAAGTTCTCCGCCGGCTGGGAACAGCGCAGCATCGCGAAGGTGAAGAAAACGCTCGCCGTCGAGACGCTCCGGAACACGCCCCGGCAGGACGTGATCCGAAAGCTCACGGAGCCCGGAAGCCCGCTCGAAGGGTCGCGCCACGAC
>DATGWU010000146.1:0-3266 GCA_035299345.1 Rhizobium sp. | reverse complement strand
CCTTGACCTCCGCCTTCTTGCCTGCGGCCTTGGCCTCCTCGATGGCGGCCAGAAGCCCTTCCTGGGTCACCGAGACCTCGAGGAGCTTCTGCTCGTGCATCTGCAGGGAGCAGTCGCGCCCGCCCAGGGCGATGCACCACTCGCCGTTGCCCAAAAGCTGGATCTCGTTGTGCCGGGTCTGCTCGATGTTCAGCTCGATGAGGACGTTCTTGTTGTCGCCGACGCCGTTGGCCTTGACCTCGTTCAGCACTTCGCGCACCAGGGTCGGAGCCTCTGAGGCCGCTTCCTTGATCTGCTTGTCGGTGGCTTTCTTCAAGGTCAGCAGCGAAGCGCCGAGAATGCGCTGCCCTTTGCCGCCGCCGCCGCCGATGGCCTTCAGGCGGATCCGGCTGCCGGGGTACTCGCGGAACATGTTTTCCACCTCGACCTGCACCTGCGCCGAGAGTTCCTCGATGGTGTAGAGATCGATGCCCTTTTCGTAGGAGGCATACAGGATTTCATCGGCCAGGTCCTCGATCGACAGCTTCTTGTCGTTCAGCACCTTGCTGTCGACCTTCAGGCCATGCAGCTTCACCAGGCCCACCAGCTTCTCGCGGGTGCCGTGCTTTTTCACGAGGGTGCGGGCAGTGACGTTATTGATGCCGGGGGTCACGCTGACGCCGACGGCGAGGGCGGTACGCTTTGCCTCGTCCTTCTTGCCGGCATCGGCCTGGGTGCGCGAATTGGGACCGATGAAGGTCAGGCCGGCGTTTTCGATGGCAGCCACGAACTCCTCATCCTCGGCCATGAAGCCGTAGCCGGCAAAGATCGAGTCGTAGTTGTTGTCTTTGGCGATCTGGATGATCTGCCCGATCCGCTCGACGCGCTCCTCCTTGCTGGCGCCGGTGTAGTCGGGTACGCGATGGACGCGGGTGGAGTCGGTAAGCTGACGCAGTTCGGGGGCCAGTGCATTGGCGTAGACGATGGAGTCCTTCTCCGAGAGCAGGATGCCGTAGTGGCTGATGCCCATCTCCTCGAAGACATCCATGGCCTCCTTGCGGATCGGACCGCGGCAGACGATCAGCGGCTTGAGGTCCTCGCAGGCGAATGAGCGAACCCATTCGGAAGAAGACATTCCGAGGCGGCGATCGCGGTGAATCAAGGGGTTGTTCATGTAAAGATCGTTCATTGGTCTCTATCTCCAATTCATTCGAATTCGCCTTCGAACGTATAGCTGTGTTGACTTCCTCGGGATTCTCCTCGACGTAGCGCTGCTACGCCTGCGTCGATCCCTCCTTGTCGCCTTGCTCTCCGTCCGAAATCGAATTCGTTAATTTCATGTTAGTGGAATTCGCGCTGCGGTCCCATCATCGGACCGGGCTTGTAGTGGCGCATCAGGAAGGCCATGTTCTCTCCCAGCACCTTGCGCAGATCGGTCGGCATGACAATCGAGGAGATCGAGCCGAGCGCCAGGCCCTCTTTGGGGTTCATCAGCTCTTTCTCGTAGCGCTGGTTGAGGGCCGCCTCCTGCAGTTTCAGCCACTCTGCGGCTTCCTTTTCGGCGTCTCTCTTGGCTTCGGCGCCATCCATGCCGGCCTTGACCCGCTCTTCTGTCCCTTTTTTGATCATGTCGGCGGCACTGCCGCGGATCTTGCGCAGCTCGTCCTTGTAGACGAATTCCTTGCCTGCAGGCCCCATGACCGCCAGTCGGGTCGTGGGCAGTGCCAGCACCAGATCGGCGCCGGTCGGATAGTTGTTGTACGAGGCATAGGCGCCGCCGAAGGCATTGCGCAGGATCAGCAGGATGCGCGGCGTGCGCACGTCGACGATCGAGTCGAGCATCGAGCGGCCGGCCTGAACGATCCCCCGTGCCTCCTGCTCGCGCCCCGGCAGGAATCCGGTGGTGTCTTCCATGAAAATGATCGGGATATTGTAGATGTTGCAGAAACGGACGAAGCGGGCGATCTTGACGGCCGAATCGCAGTCGATCTGGCCGGAGGCCACGGCCGAGTTGTTGGCCACGAAACCGACCACCTGTCCACCCAGGCGGCCAAAGGCGGTCACGACCTCTTTGGCGCGCTCGGGCTGCAGCTCGAAGTAGTCGCCATGATCGCAGATCTGCTGGATGACGATCGAGACGTCGAAGGGGGTATTGAAGCCGGTCGGCGAATTGAAGGCCTTCTTTAGCAGCGTGTTGATTTCCCAGGTCTTGCGATCCAGCGGATCGGTCGTCTCCTGGAAAGGGGCACCCACGCTGTTGTTGTCGGGGATGTAGGAGAGCAGACGCACGGCGGTGCGCAGTGCGGCCACCTCGTCGGTGACGGTCAGGTCGGCCACGCCCGATTTGCCGTGCACCTTCGGGCCACCCAGCTCTTCCGGGGTAATGTCTTCACCCAGAACCGATTTGACGACCCCTGGTCCGGTCAGGCCGAAGAAGGTGTCGTTCGGCTGGATCACGAAGCTGCCCTGGCGCGGCAGGTAGCTGCCGCCGCCGGCGTTGAAGCCAAACATGCACATGATCGAGGGGACGACGCCGCTGATTTTGCGCAGGGCGGTAAAGGCCTCGGCATAACCGTCGAGACCGCCGACGCCGGCCGGAACGAAGGCGCCGGCCGAGTCGTTCATGCCGATGAGCGGGATGCCCTTCTCGCCCGCGAGGCGGAACAGGCGCGCGAGCTTCGAGCCGTTCGTCGCGTCCATCGATCCGGCGCGGACGGTGAAGTCGTGCCCGTAGCAGGCGACGTCGCGGCCGTTGATGTTCAGGATCGCCGTGACGAGCGAGGCGCCGTCGAGGTTCCGGCCCCAGTTCTGGAACAGGACGTTCGGCTGCTTGTCCGTGAGGACGCGGATCCGCTCCCAGACCGTCATGCGCTTCTTCGCGTGCTGCTTCTCGATCTGGTCGATCGAGACGGACCCGATCGGCCGCTGGAGGAGGTCGTAGCCCTCCTTCATCGCCTCCTCGTAGGCGCCCGTCTCGCGGGCGATCTCGCCGGGGATCGTGAACTCGACCTTCTCGGGAGGATCGAGGGGGTTCTGCAGGATCGGCTTCAGCGCCTTCGTCGACATCGTGCCTCCGAGTTCGTGCTCCGGGACGACGCGGGGGTGTCGTCCGGTCCGCCTGACGGCGAGAGACCGCTGGAGAGGGGGTCCGATTGAAAAGCGGGAGATTCTCACAAAAGCGCACCCCGGTGAGCAAGGGCATACGGGTCGATTCGCCCGCGGCTCCGATCACGCAGCGCGCCAATCGTGGACGCATGCGGTCGGCGAGCGCCGCCGCCCGGACGAGC
>DATGWU010000145.1:0-8169 GCA_035299345.1 Rhizobium sp. | reverse complement strand
CGTAGGCGAGTGAATTGTTGGAGAAGTCGATGCCGAGGCCATCGACACCGGCCAGAAGTCCGATCAGCAGAAAGAGCAGGAGGAGCGGAGCGCCGAAGCGGAAGGCGAGTAGGCTCGAAAACGCCGCCAGGAGGACCAGCGCCGTACCCACCAGCGTCATCGCATAGAATTCGTCCACCCGCTCATCCCCTTCGTCACCGCGCCCACCATATCGTCCCGCAGCTGCCGATCATACCGGACCCGCAGCGCGAAGGCGTCGATAACGCTTTCCGCCCCGATGAAGGGGTCGGTGCAGGGTCGGGAACGATCTGGCAGGACTGCCGAAAGACGAGAGTCGTACTTGTCGCCCGCAATCGTGATCAGAGTAGGGCGGGAGCGGGAAAAATGAAAGGCGGACCGGTATTCCGGCCCGCCTCTTCGAGGACAATAGTTGGGTCGATCGCTCAGATGAGCTTGCCGAGCGCCACCGCCGTGTCGGACATGCGGTTCGAGAAGCCCCATTCGTTGTCGTACCAGGTGAGGATACGGACGAAATTGCCTTCGAGAACCTTGGTCTGGTCGATCGCGAAGATCGAGGAGTGGCTGTCGTGGTTGAAGTCACGGCTGACCAGGGGCTCCTCGGTGTAGCCGAGAATGCCCTTCAGAGCGCCGTTCGAAGCAGCCTTGATCGCCTCGTTGATTTCCTGGGCGGTGGTGTTCCTCTTGGCGACGAACTTGAAATCGACGACCGAGACGTTCGGGGTCGGCACGCGGATCGAGGTGCCGTCCAGCTTGCCCTTGAGGTGCGGCAGGACCAGGCCGACAGCCTTTGCGGCGCCGGTCGAGGTCGGGATCATGGAGAGCGCTGCCGCGCGGGCGCGGTACAGGTCCTTGTGCATGGTGTCGAGCGTCGGCTGGTCACCGGTGTAGGAGTGGATCGTCGTCATGAAGCCGTGGTCGATGCCGACGGCGTCATCGAGCGTCTTGACGACCGGCACCAGGCAGTTCGTGGTGCAGGAGGCGTTGGAGATGACCAGGTGATCCTTGGTCAGCTTGTCGTGGTTGACGCCGAAGACGACGGTCAGGTCGGCACCATCGGCCGGAGCCGAGACGATGACGCGCTTTGCGCCGGCCTGGAGATGCAGGGCGGCCTTGTCACGCGAGGTGAAGATGCCGGTGCATTCCATGGCGATGTCGACGCCGAGTTCCTTGTGCGGCAGGGTTGCCGGATCCTTGATCGCCGTGACCTTGATCGGCTTGCCACCACCGACGATGATGGTATCGCCTTCGACCTTCACATCGGCCGGGAACTTGCCGTGGATCGAGTCGTAGCGCAGAAGGTGGGCGTTGGTTTCGACCGGGCCGAGGTCGTTGATTGCGACCACTTCGATGTCCGTGCGACCGGATTCGACGATGGCGCGCAGCACGTTGCGGCCGATGCGGCCGAAGCCGTTGATGGCAACTTTAAGAGTCATGGCGTTCACTCCCGTGTAGAAAAGAAATTCGAAACTAATGGATCACAGGGCGTTGGCAATCGCCCTGCGACAATTTGACGTTAGCCAAGCTTTGCTTCGGCGGCGGCAACCACGGCTTCGGCGGTGATGCCGAAGTGCTTGTAGAGCTCCTTGTAGGGGCCGGAGGCGCCGAAGGAGGACATGCCGACGAAAATGCCGTCAGAGCCGATGACGCTGTCCCAGCCCTGGCGGATGCCGGCTTCGACGCCGATCTTCACCGGCGCGCTGCCGATGATCGCCTGGCGATAGTCTTCCGGCTGTTCGGCGAAGAGCTCGAAGCAGGGAACCGACACGACGCGGGCGGGGATGCCCTTGCGGGTGAGCTCGGCCTGGGCCTTCAGCGCGATCTCGACTTCCGAGCCGGAGGCGAAGATCGAGACCTTCGCGTCGCTTGCCGAGACGAGTTCGTAGGCGCCGCTGGCGCAGAGGTTCTTCTCTTCATATTCGGTGCGCGCCGCGACGAGGTTCTGGCGCGTCAGCGCGAGACCCGAGGGGCGGTGCTTCTGCTCGAGCGCGATCTGCCAACATTCCGCCGTTTCGGTCGCGTCCGCCGGACGGAACATCAACAGGTTCGGAATGGCGCGCAGCGCGGCCATGTGTACGACCGGCTGGTGGGTCGGGCCGTCTTCGCCGAGGCCGATCGAGTCGTGGGTCAGCACGTGGATGACCCGGATACCCATCAGGGCGGCAAGGCGGATCGACGGACGGCAGTAGTCCGAGAAGATCAGGAAGCCGCCGGAATAGGGGATGAGCCCGCCGTGCAGCGCAATCCCGTTCATCGCGGCGGCCATGCCGTGCTCGCGGATGCCGTAGTGGATGTAGCGGCCGGAGAAGTCGGTCGGGGTGATCGACTTCGTCTGGCTCGTCTTGGTGTTGTTGGAGCCGGTCAGGTCGGCGGAGCCGCCGAGCGTTTCGGAGAGCACGCCGTTGATGACTTCGAGCGCATCCTCGGAGGCCTTGCGGGTCGCGACCGTCGGCTTCGTTTCGGCAAGCTTCTTCTTGTAGCCGTCGATCGTGGCGTCGAAATTGCCCGGCAGGTCGCCGGCGAAGCGCCGGGTGAATTCTGCGCGCTTGTCGGCATCGGCGGCTGCGAGACGTCCTTCCCAGTCCTTGCGCGCCTTGGTGGAGCGCAGGCCGGCGAGACGCCAGGCATCGAGCACGTCGGCGGGAACGGTGAAGGCATCCTCGCCCCAGCCGAGCGCCTTGCGGGTGGCGGCGATTTCGTCGGCGCCGAGCGGCGAGCCGTGAACCTTGTGGGTGCCGGCCTTGGTCGGTGCGCCGAAGCCGATCACGGTCTTGCAGGCGATCATCGTCGGCTTGTCGGACTTACGGGCTTCCTCGATCGCGGCGGCGATCGCTTCCGGATCATGGCCGTCGACGGAGAGCGTGTTCCAGCCCGAGGCGCGGAAGCGCGCATGCTGGTCGGTCGAGTCGGAAAGCGAAATCGCGCCGTCGATCGAGATGCCGTTGTCGTCCCAGAGAACGATGAGCTTGTTGAGCTTCAGGTGACCGGCAAGCGAGATCGCTTCCTGGCTGATGCCTTCCATGAGGCAGCCGTCGCCGGCGATCACATAGGTGTAGTGATCCATCAGCTCGGCGCCGAATTCGTTGGTGAGTTTCTTTTCGGCGATCGCCATGCCGACGGCGTTGGCAATCCCCTGGCCGAGCGGCCCGGTCGTCGTCTCGATGCCGGAGGCGTGGCCGTATTCGGGATGGCCGGCGGTCTTTGCACCCAGCTGGCGGAACTGCTTGATGTCCTCAATCGTCATGTCCTCGTAGCCGGTGAGATAGAGGAGACTATAGAGGAGCATGGAGCCGTGGCCGGCGGAGAGCACGAAGCGGTCGCGGTCGGGCCAGAGCGGGTTCTTCGGATCGAACTTCAGGAAGCGGCTAAAGAGTACGGTCGCGACATCGGCGGTTCCCATCGGCATGCCGGGATGGCCGGAATTGGCCTTCTCGACGGCGTCCATGGCGAGAAATCGGATCGCATTTGCCATCCGGTTGTGTTTTTCGGGAGAAATCATAGTTTTTCCGCTTGTTCCGAGTCACTGGGGATGCCCGCACCTGCGGCGGACCGCCTGAAGGCGGCTGATCCATAGCAGGTGAGGCGCGCGAGTCAACAAATCCGCTGGGTTTGCGGTTCCGATCCGCCAAGATTTCGCCTCTCCGGAACGCCCTGACGGGTGGGTTTGGTCGTCGTCCACAGGATAGGCAAATCCGCGCCTCTCCGGTTTTATTGACGGGTGGCAACACAAGCGAATACTGTCGAAGAAACACGATGGCGGGCTTCGGTGTCCGATTCGGTGGACTTTTTTCGGAAGGCCGGGACAAGCAATGTCGACGGACAATACGGTTGAGGCGGCGCTCGGCGCCCTGCGACAGGCGATTTCAGGCCTGGAGAACGCCGTCGACATGCGCTTCGAGGCGGAGCGCGAGAACGCCGAGGTCGAAAGCGAGGTCAAGCGCGTCCACGCCGACCGCGCGCGGCTCGCCCAGGAACTCGACCAGTCGGAGTTTCGCGCCAACCGGCTCGAGGAAGTCAATCGCGAGGTTTCGCGGCGGCTGGTGACGGCGATGGAAACGATACGGGCGGTGCTCGACCGCTGACGGCGGTGCGTGGTCCCGATATGCGGAAGAGCGTATGGCACAGGTAACGGTGACGATCGACGGGAAAGCCTATCGCATGGCCTGCGAGGAGGGCCAGGAGGCGCATCTCGTCGAGCTTGCGACCCGGTTCGACAACTACGTCTCGCATCTGAAGTCGCAGTTCGGCGAAATCGGTGATCTGCGGATCACCGTCATGGCCGGCATCATGGTGATGGACGAGCTTTCCGAAACGAACCGCAGGATCGCCGAGATGGAGCGCGAGCTTGCGAGCCTGCGCGAAGGCCGCGACACGGCGGCCGCGGGAAACCAGCGCAAGGAAGAACTGCTCGCCGCGGCCATCACCGAGCTCGCCGAGCGGCTGAATGTGACCACCCGCAAGCTGACGGCCCGTCCTTCGGGCGGTGCCGCGCAGGAAAGCTGAGCCCCGAAGCCTTTTTGACGACGTGACCTCTGGCGCGGCGGGGCATTTGGCCCTATATCAGGGATCGCGGTCTGCGCCTCACGACAGGAAACCACAATCCCTGGGGCCATACTCGATCCAGAGGGAGCTGTCCCTGGCCAGGCCCGTGGGCTTGGACATACGGTGCCCACCTACTTTTGTAGGCGCCCAGGATCGTAAAAACTCCATCGGTTGCCGTGGATCGCACTTCTCTTTCTTTTTGGGTGATAGATCGTCGGCGGCTGGCGTTGGAAATCAGCTCGGCTGAGGAATGCGGCGTCGAAAACGAGCGGCAAGTTCTAACCAGGATGAAGCGCACGCAAGCCGGCTTTGCCCTGGCTAAAACACCGGACCCAGCTCAGGCGTTCGATATCGTCTCGGTCGCTCACTCATACTCCCAATCGAAGCGCTTTCTGAGTTCAACGATACTCTCTTCCCACGTCGATCGCTCGCATTTCCTCAAGATGTTGAGAACGCTGGACAGCACATCTCTCCAATCCAAGACATCGACGAATAGCCATGCATTGGATCGGCGGGGAAAATGAGATCTGAGGTCGTTGGTGACGACATAAACGTTGAAATCATCGGCTCCTGCGTCATCGTCCCATCCAATTTCAAGACACATGGTCAGCGCCACGCTTCTCGGGTTGACGGGTTCCCATTGCTGAAGGCGCTCGACCGAGTCGAGCATATTCGCGCCGGCCTCTATCTCTTCTTGCGTATAACCATCGCGAATCCGGCTCTCGGCAACGTTACCTAGGTTCGAAGCCGCTATGCTCCGCAGAGATAGTCGCTCAGGCAGAGTGACCTTAGCAATTTCATGCCATTCTTCGTTTGCCTGTGCCATTGTCCGCTCCCAACGTTACTGCGTCTTTGATGTTGTTTTAGGCATCACGTCTTGTTCGTCGAAACGAGCGCCCCAACGGACCAGTTTCCGGGCTAGGGATTCGTTTCCCTCGCCTGCCGCCAACATCAGAAGGGTATAGCCGGAAGTTGTCGTCTGGTTCACATCTGCTCCATAGAAATGCAGCAAGTCGACGAGGCCGAACGCCATTGGTTTCGGGCATCCGGTGTTGTCGATCGCCAGGAACATCGCCCTGCCGTCATAAGGCCAGGCTGGATCAGTCGAATCCGGCAGATCGCCGGCGTGAAGCCTCCTGAAAGTACCGACAACGTTGCCCGCGCAGACGGCCTCGGCCAGACTCTTCGGATACCGCCATGGTTTCGTAAAATAGCCGAAAGCTGCGACCATCAGGACGAGAGCCACAACCGATGCTTTCAGCAGAGTCTTCAACATTTAATCCACTTTCCCGATGCGTCCTTTGCATATAGCCCCGTTGGCCCTCCGAAGTCCGAGAGAGACCGAAGATACGGTGCAGCGTGCGGAAGAATTGCCGCTGTTCTACTCCACCGGAACTGACGTCGCAAACGGGGCGGGGATTGACGGGAGAAATCCTGCTGCGTCAAATGCCAGCCGACCGGAGGCATTCAGGGACCAACCTTTTCATGTACCAGCCACCCCATTTTCGCGAGGATCGCCGCGAGGTCCAGCATGCCCTTATCCGGAACCATCCTCTCGGGCTGCTGATTTCGTCCGGCGAAGGCGGGCTTCTCGCCAATCCGATCCCCTTCCGGCTGGTGAACTCGGATCTGGGGATGGGAACGCTTCAGGCGCATATGGCGAGAGCCAATCCGCAATGGCGGGCGCTTGCCGCCGGTGCGGAGGTTCTCGTCGTCTTCCAGGGCGCCGATCACTACGTGACCCCGTCCTGGTACGAGACGAAGCGCGAGACCGGCAAGGTCGTGCCCACCTGGAACTATGCCATCGTCCAGGTGCGGGGCACGGTCCGGGTGATCGAGGACAGCGAGTGGCTCCGCGCGCTGGTGGATCGGCTGACCGACGGTCACGAGAGCAGGCGGATGATCCCGTGGGCCGTCGGCGATGCGCCCGACGACTTCATCACCGCGCAGCTCAAGGGTATCGTCGGCATCGAGGTGCAGATCGCCGCGATCGAGGGCAAATGGAAGGCCAGCCAGAACCGCAACGAGGCCGACCGCATCGGCGTCGCCGAAGGTCTCGAGGCGGAGGCAGGTGACGCGGCCGCGGCAATGGCCGCCATGGTGCGCGAACGGGGCGGCCTCTGAGCGCTCACACCTGAAGATCTAGCTGCTTCTCGCGCTCGATGTAGCTGCGCTGCAGGTCGGTGACGTAATCGCGGACGATCGGGACGGCGTCGCGGGTCCGCGACAGCTGCAGGTGGAAGACCATCTGGCTTCCGGCGCGGAACATCATCTCGCAGCTGATCAGATAGAATTCCCACATGCGGGCGAAGCGCTCGTCGTACATGGCGACGACCTTGTCGCGGTTCGCCTCGAAGCGCCGGCACCAGTGGGCGAGCGTGGTCGCGTAATGCACGCGCAGCACCTCGATGTCGGTCACCCACAGGCTGTTCCGCTCGGTGACCGCGACGACTTCCGACAGGGCCGGCGAATAGCCGCCGGGGAAGATGTACTTGCGCAGCCACGGGCTCGTCGTGCCGGGCGGGCTCATGTGGCCGATCGAATGGATGAGGGCGACGCCGTCGTCCGGCATCAGCGCGTTCAGCTTCTTGAAGAACTCGTCGTAGTGCTGCACGCCGACATGCTCGAACATGCCGACCGAGACGATCCGGTCGAACTTTTCCTTCACGTCGCGGTAATCCTTCAGTTCGAAGCGGACACGGCCCGCAAGGCCGGCATCGGCCGCCCGCTTCGTCGCGAGCGCATGCTGCTCCTTCGACAGCGTCACGCCGACGACCGAGACGTCTTCCAATTGCGCAAGATAGAGTGCGAGATCGCCCCAGCCGCAGCCGATGTCGAGCACCTTCATGCCGGGCTTCAGGTCGAGCTTTGCCGCGAGCAGCCTCAGCTTGTTGCGTTGCGCCTGTTCCAGCGTCTCGTCCGGGTCGCGGAAGTAGGCGCAGGAGTAGAGCATGTTGTCGTCGAGGAAGAGCCGGTAGAAATCGTTGCCGAGATCGTAGTGGTGGGCGACGTTCTGTTGTGCCTGGCCCTTGCGGTTCGACTGCTCACGCTTGCGGAACCGCATCCGCACGGCGCGGATGGCCTTCTGGATCGGATATGAGCCGAGCGACAGCCGGTTGATCGAAAACAGCATCAGGAAGTCGCGCAGCGTCGAGCCCTCCTCGAACCGCATGGTGCCGTCCATATACGCCTCGCCGGCGACGAGCTCCGCCTTGAAGACGAGGCTGCGGTAGAGCTTCGGATCGGTAAGCCGCATCGTCACCTGCGGCCCCTCCTGCATGCCGCCGAAGACGTGCCGTTTGCCCTCGGCATCGATGACCGTCAGCCGGCCCTTCTTGATGAATGACTTCAGCATATGGGAAAGCAGGAACATGCAGACCTCGCGCGCTGGCCGGAACGGCCTGCATGTTAGCGTATTCCTCAACCGTTGCGAGCGGCAATTGTCGGCGCCGCCGACGAGGCCGCGACGACTTGCAAAGGCGTCGCCACGGATTAATGTGCCGCGCGGATTGGCGGACGGCAGGGCGGAAGGAATGCGATGACCGGAAATGCGGCGATGAAGACGCAACTGCGCAAGGAACGGCTCGGATTGCGGGACGCGATCCCCGC
>DATGWU010000144.1:0-18001 GCA_035299345.1 Rhizobium sp. | reverse complement strand
GCCCAAGTGGTCCGGGGATGCCGCGCCTGCGACATCTCGTCCGGCAGGCCGTTTAGATCGTCCTGCCGTCTTGCAAAATCCTGTACTCCGGCATAGCTGTCTATGCGCATAAGCGCAAAAGGTGATGTATGATACTTTCTCCCCTGATGGCCCTTGCCGAGCCGACCCGGCTTGCGGCGGTTTCCATCCTCTGGGATGGCTCGGAACACTGTGTCTGCGAACTGATGAAACGTCTCGATGCCACGCAGAGCCGCATGTCGCGACACATGCAGACGTTGAAGCAGGCCGGCCTGGTTGTGGATCGTCGTGACGCGCAGTGGGTGCGCTATCGCCTGAACCCGGACATGAGGCCCGAGGTGCGCAACGTGCTTGCCGCCGTCATGGCCGCGACCGATGCCGCCGAAATAAAGAACGCCGCCTGACCCATACGGACGGAGCGGCGGGACGCCGTCTCCGCGGAGCATGCCCCATGACAACACTCTTCGGCTGGCTGAATGACCAGTTGCTGCGCATGCAATGGCTGTCGGATCTGGTCACCTATCTCCTGGGCGATCTGGCGGGGCTCGATCTTGCCGGCCGGGTCGGCGCAAGCATCCATTTTTTCATCTACGACGTCATCAAGATCTTCATTCTGCTTTCAGTGCTGATCTTCTCGATTTCCTGGGTGCAGAGCTATTTCCCGCCGGAGCGCACTCGGCGCATCCTCGGCCGCTACAACGGCATCGGAGCCAACATTCTCGGCGCCCTGCTCGGCACCATCACGCCCTTCTGCTCCTGCTCGTCGATCCCGCTGTTCATCGGCTTCACCGCGGCCGGCTTGCCGCTCGGCGTGACCTTCTCCTTCCTCATCTCCTCGCCGCTCGTCGATCTCGCCTCGGTGATCCTGCTCGCCAGCATCTTCAACTGGGCGATCGCGCTTGCCTATGTGGCGGTCGGACTGGTTCTGGCCGTCATCGGCGGGACGTTCATCGGCCGGGCGGACATGGAAGGCCAAGTCGAGGATTTCGTCTACGCCATGCCGAATGTCGAGCTGGAACAGCAGGTCATGACGCGTGGCGATCGCGCCGCCTATGCGAAGGAGCAGGTCGCCGATATCGTCCGGCGCGTCTGGCCCTATATCTTTGTCGGCGTCGGCATCGGAGCGGCGATCCACAACTGGCTGCCGGAAGAGGTCATCACCGGCCTGCTGGGTCAGGACAAGTGGTGGTCCGTCCCGGTCGCGACCGTGGTCGGCATCCCGATGTATGCCGACATCTTCGGCACGCTGCCGATCGCCGAGGCGCTGGTCACCAAGGGCGTCGGCCTCGGCACCGCACTCGCCTTCATGATGGCGGTCACGGCTTTGTCGCTGCCCTCGCTGATCATGCTGAAGCGGGTGGTGAAGATGCCGCTTCTGGTGCTGTTCACCGTCATCGTCGCGATCGGCATCCTGCTAATCGGCTTCCTGTTCAACGGCATATCCTACCTGTTCATCTGACGACGCGACGTCCGCGCCCCAACCCAAAGGAGACATGCTATGGAAATCAAGGTTCTCGGCCCCGGCTGCGCCAAGTGCACCGCAACTGTCGAGGTTCTGCAGAAGGCGGCGAAGGCTAGAGGGGCCGACGTATCGATCACCAAGGTCGAGGACATGCGCGAAATCGTCAGCTATGGCGTGATGTCGACGCCCGGCGTCGTCATCGACGGCAAGGTGGTGCATGTCGGCTCGGTACCGACGGCCGAAAAGGCGGAAGGGTGGATGAAATGACTGAGGCCGCAAGGAAGGAACTGCCCGAGGCCCGCGAAGTCTGTCCGACAACGACGCGCGTCCTCCTGGGCGACGGCGCGTTGCTCGTTGATGTCCGAGAAAAGGACGAAGCGGAACGCGTCGCATTCGCCGACTGCGAGGTGCTGAACATCCCGTTGAGCCCATTCGAGCAACGCTGGTCCGAAGTGCCCCGCGACCGCGATGTGGTGGTGGCCAGCACGAACGGCGAGGCTGGCCTCAAGGCAACCTATTTCCTCTTGTACCAGGGCTACGAGCGCGTCTCCAACATGAAGCACGGGATGGTGCGCTGGATCGAACGCGGCTTCCCCATCATCGGCGAGGCGTCGGTATCGTCGATGAGCGCCGAGGTCGGTTGCGGCTGTGGCGCGGCTAGCCCGAAGGCGGACGCCTGCTGTTGAAAGGTCGGTGCCGACCACTTGCGTCCTTCTGTTAGCCGGTCAGGCTTTGCGAAGAGGCGCCAAAAGCTCAGTGGACTGCCCGAAAGGAGAGACGGAATGCTTGAATACAAAGTGTCGGCACGTCGGATCGACAGCCACGGATCGGAAGCCTTCGCCAAGGATGCCCGCATAGTCCTCGACACCGACATGGCCGGGCGTCCAGACGCCTTCAACCCGGCCGAAATGTTGCTGGCGAGCCTTGCGGCCTGCATCCTGAAGGGCGCCGAGCGGGTGATCCCGATCCTCGCGTTCGATCTGCGGGGGATCGAGGTCAAACTGCACGGACTGCGGCAGGACAGCCCGCCGAAATTGGTGCGGATCGCCTACGAAATTGAGGTCGACACTGATGAGTCCGATGCACGGCTCGCCCTGTTGCACCGGAACCTTCAGAAATACGGAACGATCTACAACACGCTGGCCGATGCGACTGAGCTTGTCGGTAGCATTCGACGGAAAGGCTGATCTTTTGGCCCATGATCACGGACATACGCATAAGCCGCCAGCCGACCTTGGTCCGGCCTTTCGCTGGGCCGTCGGGCTCAACTCGGCCTATGTAATCGTCGAGGCATTGCCCTTGTTGTCGAGACACTTGATCGAGGTGGTAAGATGAGGTCAACAGCAATTCCGGCGCCAATGTTCTCGACACCTTCGAGTGCGGACCTGCTCAATCAGAGCTGCTTCTGCATCACGCTTGATCGGAACGCGCTCTGCCGCGCCCTGGAGCGAGAGGCCGCAGACCCTGCTTTCTGCACCACCTTCATCCAGACAAAACCGCACCTGTTTTCCAATGTGCCGGTGTTCCTGCCTTCCGAGGCTATTGCGGAAATGCGCAGGATCGTTGTGGCGATCGAGGAGGCGGCACGACTGCCTGCCTACCAAACCGCGGTTCTCTCATGGGCGCCGGAGATCGCACGGGAGGACCATGGGCCGCTCGGCGCCTTCATGGGCTATGATTTCCACCTCGATGACGACGGCCCCAAGCTGATCGAGATCAACACGAATGCGGGCGGCGCTTTCCTCAACGCGCTCCTCGCCCGCGCCCAACTCGCCTGCTGCGCCGAGGTCGAAGGCGCGATCACGGCCGCAAGGGCAAGCGATTTCGAGGCTGAGGTTGTGCGCATGTTCCGGGCCGAGTGGCATCGCCAGCGTGGCGACACGCCCATTGCCAGGATCGCCATCGTCGATGACCGTCCCGAGGAGCAGTATCTCTATCCGGAGTTCGTGCTGGCCCGTCAGCTCTTCCTGAAGGCGGGTTTCGATGCGGTGATCGCCGACGCGAGCCAACTCCGCTATGACCAGGGCCGGCTCCTCGTCGGTGATCTGGAGATCGGCATGGTCTACAACCGCCTGGTCGATTTCGCGCTCGAGCGCCCCGAGCACGCCGCTTTGAACACCGCCTATCGGGATGGTGCGGTGGTGCTGACGCCGAACCCGCACAACCATGCGCTCTTGGCCGACAAGCGCAATCTGACGCTATTGTCCGACCCGGCGGCACTGGAGGCTTTCGGAGCCTCGCCGGAACTGCGTGCGCAATTGGCCGGCATCCCGCAAACAATTGTGGTCACCCCCGAGAATGCCGATCTGCTCTGGCATACGCGCAAGGACCTGTTTTTCAAGCCGGCCGCGGGCCATGGCAGCAAGGCGGTCTATCGCGGCAACAAGGTGACGCGCGGTGTCTGGACCGAGATCGCCGGCGGCGGCTATGTGGCCCAGCGCTTTGCGGCGCCGGGCGAGCGCGCGGTCAAGATTGACGGCGCGGCCGTGGCGCGCAAGATGGATGTTCGTCTCTACACCTATGGCGGGCGCATTCTGCTGGCCGCCGCGCGACTCTATCAGGGGCAGACGACGAACTTCAGAACACCGGGCGGCGGTTTCGCTTCTGTCTTTGCGGTCTGACGACGAGGTCACCTATCGGGATTTGAGGGCCTGGCGAAAGCTTGTCGAGTTTCGACAGGCAATGGCCGACACCATCACCTTCGTACGCCCGCGGGGGTGCCTAAAAGCCCTTCGTGGGCTCGACGTCCAGGCTCTGATCTGATTGAGGCGGGCGCGACATCCAGATCGGCTGCGGTGTTGGCTTTGAGACCAATCTGCCAATCGATTCTGCCAGAAGGTGAACCCATGTCGCCCTATCAGCGGACGTTTTGAGACCGTCATTGACGATCTCGAGACCGCATGCAGCCAGACCGGTGCCCCAAGTGTGGTAATCTATCGTGAATGCGGTGCCGCCGATGCCACTGTATGGCGCGTTGTCACTGATGCTAAAGCTGGATTCGGCTGTAAGCTCCGCGATCAATCGGTGAGCAAAGTCTGATCGTTCATGCCATATTGTTCCCCCATCCATAGGACGGTAGCCCCCTGTCTTCATCTGGCGTGAGCAGCTATGCAGGGCCAAAAAGTACGCGCTGGAATGCTGGGCCTTCAGACGTTGGACGGCAGCGTGGACAGCGCTATGAAATGGCCAGAAGTAGTGCTCCTGTCGGAGCAAGCGCTCTTCTGCCGTCAAGTTTCCATTGCCTGGAATGCTGGTTCCGTCGCTGGTCAGCGGAATTGACTGGGGGTCCTCGATCCACCTGTTGGTGTCAATCAGCAGGCGCGAGTATCGCGTCAGTATTGCTGGCGCATCAAGCAGCGATGACAGTTTCCGCACGACAGGTTCAATTCCGATATCCAGAGCTATATGCTCACGCAGGACCGCGTCCGGAAGGCTCAAGTTGTCATAACGTGCAGGGAGATCTGAAGTGGCATGATCGCAGACCAACAAGCATGGGAATTGCCCATTCGCGTTCAAAATTTCAAAGGCGTCGAAGCTGGATTTGTTCACGATTTTCATCCCGTTGCAGATGCCCTCGTTCATCCTCTCCAGGATGGACATCGGACCGGTCAAATTTCGATCGAAATCACGACTCAATATGGTTTCGATTTCTAATATAACTGATAAATATAGGATGACGTTCTAAATGCAAGGATAGCCTTGACACGTTTTTCTAAGTTTGCTCATTTAATTAGAATATCTTTTATGGCGATTTTTTGATCGCTCGGCAGCAAAAAAGGGGAACTAGCCTACCATGTCAAAAAAGACATTGATCTCGTTTTTGGCCTCATCCGTGGTGGTGATGGCGCTCTCTCCGGCTATGGCAAGCGAACTGCGCTTTGCCTCCCAGGGAGATCTGGTTTCAATGGACCCGTATGCCGTGGAGGAGGTGTTCACCTCAGGGTTCCTCGGCAATGTCTATGAGGGGCTTGTGCGCCGCACGCCGGACCTGAAGCTTGAACCGGCACTGGCCGAAAGCTGGGAAATGGTCTCGCCGACCCAGTGGCGTTTCCACCTGCGCAAAGGGGTGACGTTCCATGACGGCAGTCCGTTTACCGCAGAGGATGTGATATTCTCTGCCGAACGCGTGCGTTCCGGAGCATCCGACTTCAAGAACCGCCTGCCGGCTGACGTCGAAGTGGTCAAGGTCGACGACTACACGGTCGATTTTGTCACCAAGGAACCCAATCCGATCCTGAACTTTACCTGGGCGAACTGGTACATCATGTCCAAAACCTGGGCCGAGGCAAACAAGATCGCACCGCCGATCAAAGGTGGCGACACCGAGAACTATGCCACGCTCCACGAAAACGGGACTGGCCCCTACAAATTGGTCGAGCGCGAACCCGGCATCAAGACCGTGCTTGAGTCCTACCCGGAGTGGTGGGGCGCCAAGGACAAGGTGGGCAATGTCGACAAGGTGACCTATACGCCGGTGCCCAGCCCGGCCACCCGCGTCGCCGGCCTTCTCTCGGGGCAGCTTGATGTGGTTTTCCCGATCCCGGTTCAAGACATTCCGCGTCTCGAGGCTGCTCCCAATGCGGGCGTCGTCACCGGTCCGGAAGTACGCACCATGTATCTCTCCATGAACCAGTGGAAGGACACCTTGCCGGGCTCCGGCCTGGACGGGGTCAATCCGCTGAAGGACCGCAGAGTGCGCGAAGCCGTCTATCGCGCCATCGATATCAACGCGATTCGTGACAAGATCATGCGTGGCCAGGCGACTCCTGCCGCGCTGATGGCCGCGCCGGGCGTCAACGGTTACACCGACGAAATCAAGCGTTACGACTATGATCCCGAAAGAGCCAAGGCGCTCCTCAGCGAGGCCGGTTATCCGGACGGCTTCGTGATGACCTATCAGTGCTCGAACGATATGTATGTGAACGACGAGGCAACCTGCCTGGCCATTTCGTCCATGCTCGCCAAGGTCGGCATCAAGGCCAAGCCGAACATTCAGCCGCGCGCCAAGTATCTGGAAGCGATCACAGCCCCCAACATGGACTTCGGACTTGCCATGCTTGGCACGACGCCTTCGAGCCTCGACAGCTATATCGCACTCTACTCGCTGCACATGTGCCCGCGTGTTGCACAAGACAGGCCGCTCTGGGACAAGGATGACCTGACCAAGATCGTGGCCGGTAAATCGAACTTTGCGGGTTATTGCAATCCTGAGGTCGACAGACTGGCTGGCGAGATCCTGAAGGAAGCCGATCAAAAGAAGCGCGACGAACTGATCAGGCAAGCTTGGACCATCACCACCAATGATGTCGCCTATATTCCCTTGCTCCAGACCTGGGCCGCCTGGGGCACAGGAAGCGCTGTCAAGCTGGAGCGCCGAGCCGACAACGTATTTGATTGGCGGCATGTGACGATCGGGCAGTAACTCGGAAAGTAGCCGCGCGGTGCCGGCCGGTATCCGGCTCCGCGTCTCCTATCAAGGCCAGGTCCCCATGTTCTTCTATCTTCTTCGCCGTCTTTTTCAGGCCGCAATCGTTCTGGTCGTGGTCGCGTTCGCCTCCTTCGTCATGTTCCGCTATCTCGGCGACCCGATTGCCCAATTGGTCAGTGAGGAAACAACCCTTGCGGACCGGGCGGCATTGCGGGAGAGCCTCGGGCTCAATGATAGCGTCCTGATGCAGTTCGCCCATTTCATCGGTCGGGTCGTTCAGGGGGAATTCGGCCTCTCCTACCAGATGGGCCAGCCCGTCTCGCGTCTTATCGCCGAGCGGCTTCCGGCGTCTCTCGAACTCAGCGTGGTCGCGTTTTCGCTGGCATTGGCCATCGGAATCCCGATGGGGGTCTTCGCTGGCCTGAAGCCCGACAGCTGGACGGCACGGATCATCATGATCCTGTCGCTGGTGGGGATTTCCATGCCGACCTTTTTTGTCGGACTGATGCTGATGGTATATTTCGGCGTAGAGCTCGCCATCGTGCCGACCTTTGGCCGCGGCGAGACCGTTGACCTCGGCTTCTGGACCACGGGGCTCCTGACCCGGTCCGGCTGGTTGTCGATCATCCTCCCAGCCTTCACGCTCGGCCTTTTTCAGCTCACCTTCATCATGCGACTGGTGAGGGCGGAGATGCTGGAGGTCATGCGCGCCGACTTCATTCGCTTCGCCAGGGCGCGTGGACTGCCGGCGCGAAGCATCTATTTCCGTCATGCGCTGAAAAACACACTTGTCCCGGTCATGACCATTGCCGGGCTGCAATTCGGCTCGATCATCGCCTTCGGCATCATCACCGAAAGCGTATTTCAATGGCCGGGTATCGGGCTTTTGTTTTTGCAGGCCATTTCTTCGGTCGATATTCCGGTCATTTCCACCTACCTGCTTCTGGTGGCGGTAATCTTCGTCACCGTGAACCTCATCGTCGACCTGCTTTATTATGCCGTTGACCCGCGACTGCGGGTTGGGACCAATTGAAGGAGGCGCGCTGATGGCAACCGAACACACTCTTGGTCTGCGCGCCCGCATCGCCCGCCGGCCTCTGCTTTACCGTTTTCTGTCCTCGCCGCTCACGGTGATCGCATCCATCATCGGGGGCATGATGGTGCTGGCAGCAATCTTTGCTCCACTCGTTGCACCGCATGATCCGTTCGATGTGGCATCGCTTGACTTGCTCAACTCGCTCCTGCCGCCATCCTGGCATGAGGGAGGTGATCCCGCCTTCCTTCTCGGCACCGACGATCAGGGCAGAGACCTTTTTTCTGCGCTCCTCTACGGTACACGCACCTCGCTCATGGTGGGCGGCATTTCGGTCGGCGCCGCAGTATTTCTCGGCCTGTTCTTCGGGCTGCTCGCCGGCTATTTCGGCGGCTTCACCGATGCCTTCGTCATGCGTGTGGTCGACGTCCAGATGACGTTTCCAGCCATCATGGTCGCCCTTCTGATCGACGGAGTCAGCCGCGGGATCCTGCCTGCCGACCAACACGACCAGCTTGCTATCTTCGTCATCATCTTCGCTCTCAGCCTGTCGATCTGGCCACAGATCGCGCGCACGGTTCGCGCATCGACGATGGTTCAGCGTCAACGTGATTATGTGCTGGCAGCACAGGTCATCGGTATTCCGGCGCCCTTGATCCTCATCCGTCACGTCCTTCCGAATGTCCTTGGGCCTGTCCTGGTCATCGCGACCATCAATCTGGGGGTCGCAATCCTGGGCGAAGCGACGCTGAGCTTTCTCGGCGTCGGCATTCCTGCCTCGGAGCCTTCGCTCGGCACGCTCATTCGCATCGGCAACGGCTTTCTGTTTTCCGGTGAGCGTTGGCTCGTATTCTTCCCCGGCATGACGCTGGCGTTGTTCGTCCTCTCCGTCAATCTGGTCGGAGACTGGCTGCGCGATGTGCTCGACCCGAAACTACGCTGATCTGGAAGGCCGACCCATGTCTTTTCTCTCAATATCAAATCTGAAGGTCGAGTACCCTGGGCCACTGGGCACCTTCGTCGCAGTGAGGGACGTCGATCTCACGGTGGACCGCGGCGAGATTGTCGGCATCGTGGGAGAGTCAGGAGCGGGAAAATCCACCATCGGCAACGCAATCATGGGGCTCCTCGACCGACCGGGCCGAGTGGCCGAGGGCGAAATCGTCTTCGAAGGCAAGCATATCGACCCCTCTGACGATAGAGCGATGCGCGCTCTGCGCGGCAAGCGCATTTCAATGATCTTTCAGGACCCGATGACGAGCCTCAATCCGCTCTATACAGTCGGGCAGCAGCTCATCGAGACCATCCGCACCCATCAGCCCCTGGATGAAAATGCCGCGCGCAAGAAAGCCATCGAGCTTCTCGCCTCGGTCGGAATCGCTTCACCCGCGGAGCGGATCGACCAGTATCCGCACCAGTTTTCCGGCGGTATGCGCCAGCGTGTGGTGATTGCGCTCGTCCTGTGTTCCGATCCTGATCTCATCATAGCGGACGAACCGACGACGGCGCTCGATGTCTCCGTGCAGGCGCAGATCCTCAGCCTCATCAAGCAACTGGTGGCCGAGCGCAATGTCGGCGTCATATTGGTCACCCACGACATGGGGGTGATTGCCGAAACCGCCGACCGCGTCGTGGTTATGTATCGCGGAGAGGTCGTCGAAACGGGAGCTACGTCCCAGGTCATTCATGAACCCGTGCATGAATATACCAAGAGCCTTATTGCGGCGGTGCCCCGTGGAGATCGCCGGTTGATGCGGTTTCCCCGTGTCGGCTATCCCATGGACGGCATGGTGACCCACGCGCAACTGGATCTCGGTTCGCACTGGCTGGGCAGCAAGACGTCATCAAAGACCGTCGACAAGGCCGAACACGCTCTTGTCGATGTGCGGGACCTTAAGCTGCGGTTTGTGACCCGCAGCGCGCTACTTGCGCGCAACCGCCGATATTTCGAGGCGGTAAAAGACGTCAGCTTCCATATTAGGGAAGGAGAAGTTCTGGGGCTCGTCGGCGAGTCTGGCAGCGGCAAATCGACGATCGCGAAAATTCTGGCGCAAATCTACGGCCCGACAAGCGGGGAATTCAGGTTTGACGGACATGCCATCAATTCTGAAAGCAGCCGCAGTACGCGCGCCGCTATTCGCAGTCAGATCCAGATGATCTTCCAGGATCCCTATTCATCGCTCAACCCGCGCATGCGGGTGGAGCGGATTATTGCAGAGCCGATCCGCCATCACGGGCTTGCCGAAACCGACGCGGAAATCCGCGCAATCGTGAACGATCTCTTGGAGATTGTCGGGCTCGGCGGCAGTGCAGCACGGAAATTCCCCCATGAGTTTTCGGGCGGCCAGCGACAGAGGATCGCCATTGCACGGGCCTTGGCAACGCGTCCGCGCTTCCTGATTTGCGACGAACCGACCTCGGCGCTCGATGTCTCGATTCAAGCTCAAATTCTCAACCTCTTGAAAGACTTGCGTGATGCGCTTGACCTTACCGTGCTGTTCATCAGCCATGACCTGCCGGTCGTGCGGCAAATGTGCGATCGCGTCATCGTGATGCGGCAGGGCTCCGTCGTTGAAGAAGCCGACGTCGATGATTTGTTTGAGCGCCCGCAGTCCGACTACGCCAAGGAACTGTTGAGGTTGATGCCCAGCCTTTAAGAGCCGCTGCAATGAGGGCAGGGCTTTCGCGAGCCGACGTAAAGGAATGGATTCGTAGGTCACATCCGATGCTTGAGCGGCTAGCAGGAGCGAGCTTTGGCCGGATTTTTTTGACTTGTTCATGCAGCAACCGAGCCTGGTATCTCCAGACCAGGCTGGAAACCGGAGGGAATAGCATTGCTTGAGGTTGAATGGGCTCGGATGACAGCCCCGGAGCTTAAGTCCCTCGCGACGCGAGCGAACTCGCTGGCTATCCTGCCCACCGGCGCCTTGGAGCAGCACGGCCCTCATTTGCCTGTGATCACCGATACCGTCAGCGCAAGTGCCGCAGCCATCCGGGCAGCCCGCGCGGTGTCCCAGGAGATCCCCGTCGCGGTGCTGCCTGGGCTATGGCTCGGTATGAGCGAGCACCATTTTCCGTTCGGCGGCACCATCAGCGTTGATCATCAGACCTATCATGCCATCATGAGTTCGGTGGTCCGATCGCTTCGGGCGCTTGGGTTTTCCAGACTTCTCATCGTCAATGGACATGGCGGCAACATCGACGCCTTGTCGCTCTCTGCCCGGGAACTCGCGGTAAGCTTCGCAATGCCGATCGTTGCGACGACACCCTGGATGCTTGCACGTGACGAGGTAGCCGCCATTGTCGAAAGCAAAGCACCCGGACATGCTTGCGAGGGTGAAACCTCGGTGATGATGGCGATCGCGGGAGACCTCGTGCGTAGCGATCGGTTCGAGGCCGCCATTGCCCAGGAAGCGCCAACCTACAACGCACCGCCAGGGTTTTCCCGCTTTTATTCCTTTTCGGAGCGGGCACCCGCAACGGGAACCCTGGGGGATCCGCGGCGATCGACAAAAGAGAAGGGAGAAGCCTTGCTTGCCATTCACGAGAGGCTGCTGGTGGAGGCGATACGCAACGAGCGGCTTTGGTCCGCGCCTGATCAGGTCTGGGCCCCGGGTCGGGGACGGGAAACCACGGTCGGAGTTTTCGTCAATCCGAAAGAAAAGGTGTAGAGAGCTACGATGTGCCGCTTTCTGGCTTATTTCGGTAGCCCGATTTTCCTCAATGAACTCGTCTACGATCCCGTGCACTCCTTGGTGCATCAGTCGCTCCATGCAGCGCAGGCCAAGACCGAGACCAATGGTGATGGTTTTGGAATAGGCTGGTACGGCACGCGCGATAGACCAGGCGTATATCGCGACATTCGCCCAGCATGGTCAGACGAGAACCTGAGAAGCGTCTGCGATCAAATTCAGTCCGAGCTGTTTTTCGCTCATGTCCGTGCATCGACAGGTACAGCGCTTTCACGCGCAAACTGTCACCCGTTTCAGCATGGCACCAGCTTGTTCATGCATAACGGCCAGATCGGTGGGTACAAGAGCCTGAAACGCCGGATCGAGTCGTTGCTACCCGACTCTTTCTACGACCATCGCATGGGAACGACTGATTCCGAGGCCTTATTTTTGCTGGCTCTATCAAATGGTCTGGGCAATCGACCGCTTGATGCGATGGTAACCACGCTTTCCCAAGTCCAGCAGTTGATGGAAGAGGCCGGTATCCACGATCCTCTTCGGTTCACAGCGTGCTATACTGATGGCGTGAGTTTGTGGGCCTATCGCTGGGCCTCGGACGGAAAGCCGCCTTCACTCTATTTTCGCGAAGAGCCGAACGGCGTGCTCGTGGTTTCCGAGCCATTTGATGAAAGGCAGCAGGGGTGGAATGAGATCCCGCGAGACTGCGCCCTAAAAGTGGATAGATTCGGCGTGAAAATCGAAGCATTCAGGGTTCCGATGGGCGTCGTAGGCTGACTCCGTGAAGGTCGATTCAGCACCTTGCCACAGAAAGGAAGCTGACCGGGCCGCGATCATAATCGACGCCGACTGCAGGACAGGGCTACCGGAGTAGAACGAGGTGGTGAATGCCCCCTTCGGCCGGCGTCAGCGTATGATGCCTGCTCAGCGCTATGGTGGCGTTCACGAAGGAGAGGCAAATGACGGCAGTCCTTGGCCTGCGACTGCGAGATCCCTCCAAAATCGATCGGAGTCCGGACCATTGTGCCATGCCCTAATTCTCCTTTCTCCGGGCGCTCTTCCTGAACTCGCTTGGCGTGATGCCGAAGGCTGCCGCGAACTGCGTGCTGAAGTAGCTCCGGCTTCGAAAGCCGCACTTTTCTGCGACACGCGCCGTGCCCGCATCGGTTTCGATCAATTGCCTTGCCGCAAACTGCAGGCGGAGACCGCGAAGCATTTCCATCGGGTCGGTTCTGAAACTCGCCGAAAACCGGTATGCGAACCGGAAGCGGCTCATGCCCGCGAGGTCAGCGAGGCCTTCCACCGTGTGCATCGCGCCAGGTTTTTCCAGCATGGTCTTGAGAGCGGGCCAAAGCTTCTGGTCGCCGAGTGCGGCGAGCTACAAACGTATTGAACTGTTGCGCACAGAGATGTGGCAGGACATGGCGCGTCTGTTCAGGACCTTCAATGCACTTCTGTGTCCGACCTGCGCCGTCGCCGCGCCGCCCGTCGGCGAAAACGATGACGACTACGTCGCAATCGGGCCGGACGGTCGCTTCGTCGGCCTGGATATGACCTGCCCGTTCAACATGCTCCCGCAGCTGCCGGCCTTTTCCTTCCCGTGAGTCTTGCGGCCAACGGTCTGCCTGTCGGACTGCCGATCGTCGGACGACGCTTCGCTGACGAAGACATTCTTTCGATTGCCGCAGCTCTTGAGGTGCGGCTCGCGTCTTCCGGAAGGCCTCGATCCCGGCCTCCGACCTACGCAATTGCGACGAGCGTTTAGGGTCGGTGGCAGTGCGGAGACCTGTCGGCGTGGACGGCCGGTCTCCGCGCCGCATTTGCCGGGCCGGTCGCCCGGCAAATGCTCCCCTTCAGGCAATGACCTTGATCCGTCCTTTCATGTTCGGGTGCCATCGGCAGAAGTAGTCCACGGTGTCACCGGGAGCCACCACATGTGTCGCCGATTCTCCAGGCGCAATCAGTACCTCCCAGCCGCCTTTGACCGTCGCGGTGTGCGCAAAGGGGTCCCGGTTGGTCCATTCGATGGTTTCGCCGACCCTCACCTCGATTTCGACAGGGGTAAAAGCGAGCTTCTCAATGGCGACATGCACCGTACCATTGTGCGCGTTGGCGACCCCTCGGACGGCCAGCAGCATCGGTCCGGCAAGCAGAAGGCTCCTGCGACGGATGAGGGCTGTGGTCATTTCAGACCTTCCGCAACCTGCTCGGCGTGCTGCTCGTGGCCCTGGAAGAGCTTGAGACCGGTTTCGAGCAGGGATTTCAACTCGGCGTTCTTCGCCGAGGGGATCAGCACCGTCTCAAGTGCCCCGTTGACCTGTTTGTGGTAGGCGACCTCGTTTTCGATATAGGCCTTGTCGAAGGCGGCGCCGTCGAGTTTGGCGAGTTCTGCACGTTTGTCTTCGGCGGCCTTGGCGAGCGCCTGGCTGGTGGCATTGTCTTCGGGCGTCACGTTCAGCTTCTTGACGAGCGCAAGCGCCATGTCGTTGACGGCCTCGTGGTCCTTCTGCATGGACTCTGCAAAGGCTTTGACGTCCGCATTGCTCGTCTTCGAAAGGGCGAGCTTGGCAGCCTCGACGTCGATGACCCCGGCGCTGTAGGCGATATGAGCGATCTGGGGATCACTCGGCGCGTCGGCGGCCACTGCGAGCGGGGCGGCGAGCATGAGGCAAGCGGCACCGGCCGCGGCGATAAGCTTTTTCATGGGAGTCTCCTTGGCGCCGGCACCTTGCGGGCGCTGTTTTCGGTTGGCACTGCATTTGATGCCGGCCAGCCGGGGAGGTTCCCGCTATTTTGACAAACCCAGTCTTGCGATGACGGTTTCGGTCAGTCGGTCGCAGCGTGTGCCCGCAAAGGGGAAGGCGTCGGTCATGACCGGACCGATCCGCTCCTCCAAACGGGTCCTGATCAACCTGCGAGCGCGATGGAGCCGGGTCTTGACCGTAGCGGTGGGCAGATCGAGCAGGGACGCGGTTTCCTCGACGCTGAGACCCTCGATGACCCGCGCCACGAAGACGAGGCGGAAGGTTTCGGGAAGGGCGTCGGTCGCCTCTTCAACCAGACCGAGAAGTTGTCGCTGCGCCATGATGCGTTCCGGATCGGCTGTCGGGACGGGGCCCGGGAAGGGAAGGATGTCTGCGTCCGTCGAAGATCGTGCCGGCGCTGCACGCTTCTGGCGCTTCTGCGCGCGGAGTCTCCCCAAGGCGGCATTGAGGGCGATCCGGGAGAGCCATGTCGAAAGGGAAGCTTCTCCTGCAAAACGGCTGAGATTGGAAAACGCACTCAGATAGGCCTCCTGCAGCACGTCTTCCGCGTCCGCATTATTGCGGATGACGGCTCGTACCAGCCGGTAAAGGCGCTGGTTGTGCGTGCGAATGATCTCTCTGACGGCCTGCACATCGCCGGAAATGGCTCGCCGCACGAGGTCTGCTTCGGCCTCGGCGTCGGTGGGAAGTCTGGGCATCTGCAAGGATGACATGGGTCTATTCTCCGTTCGTCCGGTATTGGATGTCGGCCGTGACGAAAGGTTCCCGCCTTTGCGTGTCCCTCAAGGCGCGCGATCACCATGATGTCAGGACAGCGCGTCACGCGAAATCGGAACGATCTGCATGGAATCCTCACCGCGATGGAAGGCGATTGCAAGACGAAAGGAGTGGGCGATGCGAAGCGCCCGATCGAGGAAGAGGTTTGCCACGTCAGCTGGGCAGAGCTGGTCGACAGTGTTTCGAAACAGCGACAGCCATCGGCGGAAATGCGCCTCCCGCAGTTCGGGGATGGCAAGATGCGGCCGCAGCGGGCGGCCGTCATACCGGTCGGTGCGAAGAAGTGTGGCGGACCAGAAGGCGCACATCTTGTCGAGATGCGCCGGCCAGTCCTGCTGTGCGATGGCTCCGTCGAAGATCGGAGCCAGCAGTTCGTCCTTGCGAATCCTGTCGTAGAAGCCGTGGACAACCGAGTGAATCATCGCTTCATCGAGCACGGCTGGGAGCGGCTTCCCGTCGATGACGATCGTTCGTTCAGGAGCGGGGCGACCTCTCATCGGATTGCCTTGTAGCTGTGCCACGTGCCATGGCCGAGCAGCGGAAAGATGACGATGAGCCCCAGAAATCCCGTCACGATGCCAATGGCGCTCAGTGCGAGCACGATTGCGCCCCAGACGAGCATGACGGGCAGATTGCGGAAAACGAGCGAGATGCTGGTGCCCATCGCAGTGAAAGCGTCCGTCCGTTCGGCCAGGAGCATCGGGATCGCGAATGTGCTGATGGCGAAGGAGAAGGCGGCGAAAAGCCCGCCGACCACGGTGCCGACGAAGATCATCCCCAGACCTTCAGTCGTGGTGAAGAGCATTGTCACGATACGGTCCAGACCCGGGAAGGGGCGCAATCCCATGAAGAGGGCATAGATGATAACCGCTGCGCGCATCCAGACCAGCATCAGCAGGCAGAGGATCGCACCCGTGTACCAGACCTGCGCACCGGAGGCAGCCTTCACCAGGACCATGCGTGCGAGGCTGGGGCGAATACCCTCTTCGATATCCCGGCTCTTGCGATAGAGACCGATGGCGACCAGCGGCCCGACCACCATGAAGCCTGCGAGAGCCGGAAAGAGGATGTAATCGAGCTGTAAGCGAAAGAGGAACCAGACGACCGCAACCGATAGCAGGAAGACGGCAAAGCCGTAGAGGAGGCTCGGAAGAGGATTACGCCAGAGGTCGCGCCAACCCGCCGAAAGCCAGCCGAAGGCTGACACGGCGGGCAGGTGACGTCGCCGCTGTTCCGCAAGTGGTATGCTCGTGTCGACGGTTTTTTCTGTCGTTCCCATTTATTCTTGCTCCTCTCAGCAGGCTGACGCTGCGGCACGATATGTGCCGTCGCTGCCTTCCGCCTTCAGGTGATCCACGCATTCGGGCTGACTACCCGCTGCGACATGGACGAGATGGACATTTGCCCCGACAAAGACGAGTGCACCCATGCCGACAAGCAGCCAGGAGACGATCCGCCAATTGAGGCGCTCGGACAGCTCAGTCTTCTCTGTTGCCTTGCTCATTGGCGGTCTTCTCCGAGTGTGCCGACATAAAGCGCCAGCAGCTTCATATCGACCGGGGAAAGCCGGCTTTCCCAGCTCGGCATCTGGCCTTGTCGCCCGGAATAGATCGTGGTGAAGACGGTTTGCGCATCGCTGCCGTAGATCCATGTCTTGTCGGTAAGATTCGGTGCGCCGATATCGGTGCTTCCGCCTGCGTCCTCGCCGTGACAGGCCGTGCAGTTCTCCGAGAAGATCTCCTTGCCGGTGTCGATCAGGGCCTTGTTGTCGTCGCTCATCGGCAGGCCGGAGAGAGAGCGGACGTAAGCCGCGACGGCACGGACCTGCTCACGCTCGAGCGTCCCGTCGCGACCGAAAGCCAGCATCTGCGAGGTTCGTGTGTCTGGATGGGCGGAGTTGATGCCGACGCGGATCGTCTCGACGACGGTTTCCGGTTCGCCACCCCAAAGCCAGGCTTTGGCCGAAAGGTTCGGAAATCCAGGTCCACCGGTGCCCCGCGTTCCGTGACAGGCGGCGCAATTGTCGATGAAAAGCGTGCGGCCGGTCTCGCGCACATGCTGCATCAGCTCTGGATCGGCCGCGATTTCACTAAGGCTTGCTTCGGCGATGCGATCGGTCCATGTGGACCGGAGAGCGGCGGCGTCCTCGACTTGTTTCGTGACGACGTTGCGCTGGTCGATGCCGAGCAGGCCCTTGGTATAAGTCACCCCTAGAGGCCAGGCGGGCATGAGTATCCAGTAGCCGATCGCAATCATCGTCGTGACGGCGAGAAAGAACAGGACGACCCGTGGGATCGGCGTTTCCAGTTCCTCGATGCCGTTCCATTCGTGCCCCGTCGTGCACCGCCCGGTGGCGGGATCGTGTCTCTCTTTGGCCATGCTCAGTCTCCCGGCCGATCGTCTTTGTCGAGGATGCTTTTCTTCGCGCGATCGAAGCGCTTCCGGTTGCCGGGCCAGAGCGCGTAGATGAGAATGCCGAGCGCCATTGCGACGAGGTAGAAAAGCCCCCAGCTCTTCGCAAAGGCGACGACACTGTTGTGGTCCAACTCCACGTCAGTCCTCCTTCGCTGCGGTTTCTTGCCGCGCTGCCTGCGTCAACTGACCGACGACCTGGAGGTAGGCGACGAGTGCGTCCATTTCGGTCAGCACACCCTGATTGCCGTCGAAGGGGCGCACATTTGTCGCCTCGCCGTAGCGTTCCGTCACGCCGGACGATTCGGCGCCGTCCGGAGCTGCCTGGCCCCGGGCGTCAGCGGTCGCATTCTCAATCATGGCGTCCGTGTAGGGAACCCCGACCGCGCGTTGAGCAGCGAGGTGCTCGCCGAGATC
>DATGWU010000143.1:0-2794 GCA_035299345.1 Rhizobium sp. | reverse complement strand
GGACCGGTCGCTGCTCTTCGACCGGCAATGAGCCGTCCGGCCGTGTCATTATGCGGCGGGCACCGTGGCGCGAGGCCTCCACCTTCACCACCCGCCCGGCCGCATCGAGATGCACCCAGACGTGCTCGAGATCGTAAAGATGCTGGATGTCCCAGTCATACCAGATCGCATATTCGACCACGCAGTCCGCGGCGGGTTGGATCAGGAATTTCGAGGAGACGGACTGTGTCTCGCCCCGATAGACGGTGTAGCCGGCCGCAAGCGGGCGGAACGGTTCGCGATCGTCGAGCTTCAAGAGCGGGCGATGTCGCTCGGCGAGTGCGAGGTCGGGGTCCTCAGTCGATCCCGTGGGCGCGATAGGCATTGCGGAGAGAACGTTCATGCCGCGGGTACCCCGATGAGTTCGAGGCTTTCGGCATGGTGGCATCGCGCCTGCCGGCCCGGCAGCACGGTCCGGAGCTCGGGGACTTCCGTGCGGCAACGCTCATCGGCATAGGCGCAGCGCGGATGGAACGGGCAACCGGAGGGAACGTTCATCGCATCGGCGATCTCGCCCTTGAGGGGCACGCGCTTGCGCGTGCGGTTGCCGCGCGGGTCGGGTTGCGGGACGGCCGCAAGCAACGCCTCGGTATAGGGATGCAAGGGCCTTGCGAACAGTGCATCCGTCTCGCCGATTTCCATCAGGCGGCCGAGATACATGACCCCCACGCGGTCGGAGATATGCTCGACCATGCCGAGGTCGTGGGTGATGAAGAGGTATGTGAGGCCGAACTGCTCCTGCAGGTCCTGCATCAGGTTGATGTTCTGCGCCGCGACCGACACGTCGAGCGCCGAGACAGCCTCGTCCGCGGCGATGAATCGCGGCTGCAGAGCGAGCGCCCGCGCGATCCCGATCCTCTGGCGCTGGCCACCGGAAAAGGCGTGCGGGTAGCGTGAGGCGTATTCGGGGCGAAGGCCGACGAGTTGGAGCAGTTCCGCAACCCGGTCGGCGATTTCCGCCCGCGTGCCGACGCCGTGGATCACCAGCGGTTCGCCGACGAGATCGAGCAGCGTCATGCGCGGGTCGAGCGACGAATACGGATCCTGGAAGATCATCTGCATCTCACGCCGGATCTGCCTGAGGTCGCGATCGGAGAGGCTGGTGATGTCGACCACCTCCCCGCTCTCGCGCTGGAACAGGATTTCGCCGCCGGTGAGATCGTAGGCCCTGAGGATCAGCCGGGCGATCGACGACTTGCCGGAGCCGCTCTCCCCGACCAGACCGAAGGTCTCGCCCTTGCGGATGTCGAAGGAGATGTCGTCGACCGCCTTGACGGTCGCAATCTCGCGATGCCGCCAGCCGCCGAAGACGGGAAAGTGCTTCTTCGCACCGCGGACGGAGATCAGGACCTCTTCGTCCATGGCAGGACTGATGTTGACATCGGACGTCATTCGGCCGCCTCCGGAAGAACTTTGCCGGCAAGATGGCAACGCGCCGTCTGCCCACTGGCAAACCTTGCCTCCGGCGGCACGACGACGTCGCACCTGCCCGCGACCGCATGGTCGCAACGAGGATGGAAGGAACAACCCTGCGGCACGCTGTAGGGATCGGGAACCGAACCCCGGATCGTGCGCAGGCGCCGCGTCTTCGCGCCGCCGAGCCGCGGAATCGAACGCAGCAGTGCCTGGGTATAGGGATGCTTCGGTTCGTAGAAGATCTCGTCGACGGTGCCTGTCTCGATCACCCGGCCGAGATACATGACCGCCACACGGTCGGCGATATCCGCCACCACGCCGAAATTATGGGTGATGAAGACGATCGCCATGCCGAGTTCCTGCTGCAGGGACTTCAGAAGGTGCAGGATCTGGGCTTCCGTGGTGACGTCGAGCGCGGTGGTCGGCTCGTCGGCGATCAGCAGAGTCGGATCGCAGGCAAGCGCCAGCGCAATCATCGCCCGCTGGCGCATGCCGCCCGACAGGTGATGCGGATAGCGGTCGGCGATGTCGTGCGGACGCGGCATCTGAACCTTCGCAAGCAGTTCGATTGCCCGCGCCCGCGCCTCGGCCTTTGACACCTTTCGATGCAGCATGACCGTGCGCATGATTTGCGTCCCGATCGTGTGCACCGGCGACAGCGCCGTCATAGGCTCCTGGAAGACCATGCCGATCTCGCCACCGCGCAGGCTCCGCATGGTCCGGCTCTGACGATGCTCGGCGGAAATCAGCAGTTCGCTGCCGTCCTTGCGGCGAAACCGGACACTGCCGCCGGCGTCGACCGCATTGGCGGCCGTGAGCCGCATGATCGAACGCGCCGTCACCGACTTGCCGGAGCCGCTCTCCCCGACGATGCCCAACACCTCGCCCTTGTCGACATGGTAGGAGACCCCGTTGACAGCCTTCACCACGCCGTCCCGCGTCGGGAAATGCACCGCCACATCGTCGAGCTGCAGGAGGCGGCCCGGCGGCATCGTGTTCTGGGGGGTATTCGAAGGCTGTGACATGGTGCTGATCCGTCAGTGGCCGTAGGGGTCGGCCGCGTCGCGCAGGCCATCACCGATGAAGTTGAAGGCGAGCACCACGAGAACGACGGCCGCACCCGGTGCGAGAAGCCACGGAGCAAGCGAGATGGTGCGCAGGTTCTGGGCGTCCTGCAGCAGCACGCCCCAGCTGACGACCGGCGGACGAAGCCCAAGGCCGAGAAAGCTGAGTGCCGTCTCGCCGAGGATCATCTCCGGGATCGCAAGCGTGACGGCCGCGATGATGTAGCTGGTCATGGCCGGCAGCATGTGCCGGGTGACGATGCGGTATTCCGAGG
>DATGWU010000142.1:0-1914 GCA_035299345.1 Rhizobium sp. | reverse complement strand
GCGCGAGCCGGCCCAGGGTGGCCCGGCCACCTCGGATGCCACTCTGCAGCCGATGCAGGTCTCCGACTTCATGAAGGTCATGGACCAGCTCTCCAAGCAGCTGGATGACCGGGGCCGCCAACTGGACGTTCTCGAGACCATGATGATCAACCGCAACCTCCAGGCCGAGGTGTTGCCCAACGGGCGTCCTTCGGAGGGCGGTTGGATCTCCTCCTACTTCGGTATCCGTCCCGACCCCTTCACCGGACACCCCGAGCGCCATAACGGCATCGACCTGGCCGGCAAGGAGGGTTCCGATGTGGTGGCGGTGGCCTCCGGGGTCGTGACCTGGGCCGGGGACCGCTTCGGCTACGGCGAAATGGTGGAGATCAACCACGGCAACGGTTATGTAACCCGCTATGGCCACGCCAACGAGGTCCTGGTCAAGGTGGGGCAGCCCATCAAGAAGGGCCACGTGGTGGCCCATATGGGTTCCACCGGCCGCTCCACGGGCCCTCACGTCCACTTTGAAGTGTGGCGCGACGGCCGCCCCGTGGACCCGCTCCGCTACGTCGAAGCCTCCAACTGAACCAACTCCAGTAGCGAATGTCCTCACCCCGGAAGGCGCCCCGCCTTCCGGCGGGGGATTTTCGCCTTTTTGCGTTATGATCACGCGAATTTGCCAATCGACCGGGAACGGACCCAATGGTGAGTAATTTGTTGAGCAAGATCTTCGGCAGCCGCAACGAGCGGCTGGTGAAGCGCCTCTCCAGGAGCGTGGCTCAGATCAATGACCTGGAGCCGGGGATGCAGGCCCTCTCCGACGAGGCCCTGCGGGGCAAAACGGAAGAGTTCCGGCAGCGCCTGGCCGGCGGCACCGTCCTCGAAGACCTGCTTCCTGAAGCCTTTGCGGTGGTCCGCGAGGCGAGCCGGCGCGTATTGGGCATGCGCCACTACGACGTGCAGCTCATCGGCGGCATGGTGCTCAACAGCGGCCGGATTGCCGAGATGCGCACCGGTGAAGGCAAGACCCTGGTTGCCACCCTGGCCGCCTACCTCAATGCCCTTCCCGGCAAGGGCGTCCACGTGGTCACCGTCAACGACTACCTGGCCAAGTACCACGCCGAGTGGATGGGCCGGGTCTACCACTTCCTCGGTCTGACCACCGGGGTGATCGTGCCGGAGATGCGGCCCGACGAGCGCCGGGTGGCCTACGCCGCGGACGTCACCTACGGCACGAACAACGAGTTCGGCTTCGACTACCTGCGCGACAACATGGCGAGCTCCATCGAGGAGTGCGTCCAGCGCGGCCACTTCTACGCCATCGTCGACGAGGTCGACTCGATCCTGATCGACGAGGCCCGCACCCCGCTGATCATCTCGGGCCCGACGCAGGACGAGGTGAAGTGGTACACCGAGTTCGCGGCCATCGCACGGAGCATGGTCAAGGACGAGGACTACGAGGTCGACGAGAAGAAGCGCACGATCTCCGTCCTCGAGCCGGGTATCACGAAGGTCGAGGACTACCTCGGCATCGACAACCTCTACGACTCGGTCAACACGCCGCTGATCTCGTTCATGAACAACTCGATCAAGGCCAAGGAGCTGTTCCGTCACGACAAGGAGTACGTCGTGATGAACGGCGAGGTCCTCATCGTCGACGAGCACACCGGGCGCATGCTCGCAGGCCGGCGCTACAACGAGGGTCTCCACCAGGCGATCGAGGCCAAGGAGGGCGTGGAGATCCGCGAGGAGTACCAGACGCTCGCGACGATCACGCTCCAGAACTACTTCCGGATGTACGACAAGCTCGCGGGCATGACGGGCACGGCGGACACCGAAGCCGCCGAGTTCGACAAGATCTACAAGCTCGGCGTCGTGCCGATCCCGACCAACAAGCCGGTCAAGCGCATCGACCAGGGCGACCTCGTCTAC
>DATGWU010000141.1:0-3527 GCA_035299345.1 Rhizobium sp. | reverse complement strand
CCCTATGTCTATCCCTGAGGGCGCCGTCCGGCACCCCCGCGCCCACTTGACCTCGCGCCCGGCGCGCGCCATAACGCTCGCCATGAAAACGACGATCTGCATTCGCGGGATTATTATTCGCTAGCGCATCCGCTGGCCCGGCCGTTTTCGTCTCCAGACCCAAGTCCCAGATGACAACGCCCCGGCCCAGCCGGACGGGTGGAATTCATCGGGAGACAGGAATGGCGGTGAGCCTCAAGCTTTACAATACACTGACGCGCGAGAAGGCCGATTTCGAGCCGATCGACCCGACGAACGTGCGCATGTATGTCTGCGGCCCCACCGTCTACGACTTCGCCCATATCGGCAATGCACGCCCGGTGATCGTCTTCGACGTGCTCTACCGGCTGCTCCAGCACGTCTACGGCGAAGAGCACGTGACCTATGTGCGCAACATCACCGACGTCGACGACAAGATCAACGCGCGCGCGCTTCGCGACTTCGGCGGACGCATCGCCGACGGCTCGATGAGCCTCAACGAGGCGATCCGCGCCGTCACCGAAAAGACCGAGAGCCAGTTCCACAAGGACGTGGCGGCGCTGGGCACGCTCTCGCCCACCGTCGAGCCGCGGGCGACCGACAACATCCCGCAGATGATCGAGATCATCCAGCGGCTGCTCGACGCCGGCCACGCCTATGTGGCGGAAGGCGCGGAGGGCCAGGAAGTGCTGTTCTCTACCGCCTCGATGCCGGATTACGGCCAGCTTTCCAAGCGCAGGCTCGAAGACCAGCAGGCGGGTGCCCGCATCGCCGTCGAGGCGCACAAGCGCAACCCGGCCGACTTCGTGCTCTGGAAGGAATCAGCCTCGACCGAGCCCGGCTGGGCCGCCGCCTTCACCGTCGCCGGCAGCGGCGTTTCGATCTACGGCCGTCCCGGCTGGCATATCGAATGCTCGGCGATGTCCGACCGCTATCTCTGGCAGGAGGCCCGCGACCGGCTATCACCGAAGGGCAAGGCGAAACCGCACCAGTTCGACATCCACGGCGGCGGCCTCGACCTCATCTTCCCGCACCACGAAAACGAGATTGCCCAGTCCTGCTGCGCCTACAACACCCATGTGATGGCGAATGTCTGGATGCACAACGGCTTCCTGCAGGTCGAAGGCCGCAAGATGTCGAAGTCGGAGGGTAATTTCGTCACCATTAACGAGTTGCTGGAGACGGAAAAATTTGGCGGCCGCAAATGGCCGGACGAAGTGCTGCGGCTCGCCATGCTGATGACGCACTATCGCGAGCCGATCGACTTTTCGGTGAAGCGGCTGGAGGAGGCCGAACGGCTGCTCGCCAAATGGCCGGCGGGCGGCGCGGGCGATGCGCGTCCCGACCCTGCCGTTGTCGAGGCGCTTGCCGATGATCTCAACACCGTCGCGGCGGTCCAGACGCTGCACGCCCTCGCAACCGCCGCCAATGCCGACCCGGCGAAGTTGCCCGCCTTCATGGCGAGCGCAGAACTGCTCGGCGTGGCCCCGAAGAAGGCCGAGATCGGCAAGGAGCTTTCCTCCGCCGTCGAAGCCCTCGTCGACATGCGTCTCGAAATGCTCAAGGCCAAGGACTTCGCCGAGGCCGACAAGATCCGCGACGACCTCGCCGCCAGGGGCATCCAGCTCAAGGACGGCAAGAACCCCGCCACCGGCGAGCGGGTGACGACATGGGAGGTCAAGCGGTAGGATGGCTGTCGCGGCGCTCAACACCCCCCTCTGCCCTGCCGGGCATCTCCCCCACAAGGGGGGAGAGCGGGTTGCCGCGATCGTTTCGGCTCGTGGCCAGCACCGCAGTGTAATGTTCTCACGGCGCCGGCGGCGCCACTCTCCCCCCTTGTGGGGGAGATGTCACGAAGTGACAGAGGGGGGTAATCCGACGCTAATCTCACGGGAGGAATGTCATGACTGACACCCATACCGGCGGATGCCAGTGCGGCGCGGTGCGGTTTCGCGTGCGCGGTACGCTGAAGGACAGCTCGATCTGTCACTGCCGCATGTGCCAGAAGGCGTTCGGCAGCTATTTCGCGCCGCTCGTCTCCGTGCGGGGCACGGATTTCGAATGGACCCGCGGGGCGCCGAAAAAGTTCCGGTCGTCGAACTTCGTGCTGCGCGGTTTCTGCGGCGACTGCGGCACGCCGCTGACCTACGAGGCGCCGGACGGGATGGCGGTCGCAGCCGGCGCTTTCGACGATCCGGCCGCCGTGCCGCCGACGGTGCAGTACGGCGTCGAGGCGAAGCTCGGCTTCTTCGACCACCTGCATGAACTGCCGGAACTTTCGACGCTGGACGATCTGGAGAACGCACCGTTCCTCGAAGAGGTCGTCTCTTTCCAGCACCCCGATCACGACACCGGGACATGGCCGGAGGACAAGCGATGACCGAGAAGAAACCGGGCACGGAAATGCCGAAATGGCTGCTCTACGGGCTGATCGGCAAGGGCGTTCTCGTCCTCGTCGTCACCGTGGCGGTCGTCGCCTACGTCATGTTGAAATAGAACCTTGGAGGCATTCATGGAAGGCGTATTCACCGGCGGATGCCAGTGCGGCGCGGTCAGGTTCCGGGCGGAAAAGCTCGGACGGCCGTCGATCTGCCATTGCCGCATGTGCCAAAAGCACTTCGGCAGCTTCTTCGGTGCCTTCGTGACCGGCGACCACGCGCATCTGGCCTGGACGCGCGGCCAGCCGACGCTCTTTCGCTCCTCCGCCAAGGTAAAGCGCGGCTTTTGCAACAAGTGCGGCACGCCGCTCACCTACCAGCAGGGCGAAGAGATCGAACTTGCAATCGGCGCCTTCGACCATCCGGAGCTTCTCGAACCGCAGGTGCAGGTGAACCACGACAAGCGCCTGCCGTGGATCGACCACCTGTTCGAGAAGCCGGCCTATAGCAGCCCGGCAATGGAGGAGGCCTTCGCCGCCGTCGTCTCCTTCCAGCATCCCGACCATGACACGGCCGTCTGGCCGCCAGAGAAGGACGAGGCATGAGCACCCGCGAGGTCCATTCCGGCGGCTGCCAGTGTGGCGCCGTTCGCTACCGCATCGCCGGCGAACTCGGCTATCCGCATATCTGCCATTGCCGCATGTGCCAGAAGGCCGGCGGGAATTTCTTCATGGCGCTCGCCGGAACCCGAAACGAAGACTTCCTGCTCACCCGCGGCGAGCCGAGCTGGTTCCGCTCCTCCGATCCCTGCGGTCGCGGCTTCTGCGCGAAATGCGGCACGCCGCTTTTCTTCAAGACCGTCGGCTCGCCCTATATCAGCGTCACCATCGGCAGCCTCGACGATCCCGAGGCCTGCGAGCCGGTGTCGCAGGACGGGGTCGAATCGAGGGTCTCCTATTTCGACCGGCTCTTCGACCTGCCGCAACGCGAGACCGACCGCTCCGACCTGCCCGGCGGAACGGCCGCCGTCGGCCGCAGCAATCACCAGCATCCTGACAAAGATACGGCGGCATGGCCGCCACGAGAGGACCGATCATGACCAATGAACTGCGCGGCTTCTATCCCGAGATC
>DATGWU010000140.1:0-12310 GCA_035299345.1 Rhizobium sp. | reverse complement strand
GCCGGTCTTGAAGTCCTGCGCATCATCAACGAGCCGACCGCTGCAGCTCTCGCCTATGGCCTCGACAAGCGCGAAGGCAAGACGATTGCCGTTTACGACCTTGGCGGCGGTACGTTCGATATCTCGGTTCTCGAAATCGGCGACGGCGTCTTCGAAGTGAAGTCGACCAACGGCGACACCTTCCTCGGCGGTGAAGACTTCGACATGCGTCTGGTCGAGTATCTCGCCAACGAGTTCAAGAAGGACAATGGCATCGACCTGAAGAACGACAAGCTTGCCCTGCAGCGTTTGAAGGAAGCTGCCGAAAAGGCGAAGATCGAGCTTTCCTCGGCGCAGCAGACTGAAATCAACCTGCCGTTCATCACGGCGGACGCTTCCGGTCCGAAGCACCTGACGATGAAGCTCACCCGCGCCAAGTTCGAGAGCCTCGTCGACGATCTCGTCCAGCGGACCGTCGCACCGTGCAAGGCGGCTTTGAAGGATGCCGGCGTTTCCGCCAGCGAAATCGACGAAGTCGTCCTCGTCGGCGGCATGAGCCGTATGCCGAAGGTTCAGGAAACCGTAAAGCAGCTGTTCGGCAAGGAGCCGCACAAGGGCGTGAACCCGGATGAAGTGGTCGCCATGGGTGCCGCCATCCAGGCCGGCGTCCTGCAGGGTGACGTCAAGGACGTCCTGCTTCTCGACGTGACCCCGCTGTCGCTCGGCATCGAGACGCTGGGCGGTGTCTTCACCCGCCTGATCGAGCGCAACACCACGATCCCCACCAAGAAGAGCCAGGTCTTCTCGACGGCTGACGACAACCAGCAGGCCGTGACCATCCGGGTCTCGCAGGGCGAGCGCGAAATGGCGGCCGACAACAAACTGCTCGGCCAGTTCGACCTCGTCGGCCTGCCGCCGGCTCCGCGTGGCGTGCCGCAGATTGAGGTCACCTTCGACATCGACGCCAACGGCATCGTGCAGGTTTCTGCAAAGGACAAGGGTACCGGCAAGGAACAGCAGATCCGTATCCAGGCCTCGGGTGGTCTTTCCGATACCGACATCGAGAAGATGGTCAAGGATGCCGAGGCTCATGCCGAAGAAGACAAGAAGCGTCGTGCAGGTGTCGAAGCGAAGAACCATGCCGAGAGCCTGATCCACTCCACGGAGAAGTCGCTGAAGGAATATGGCGACAAGGTTTCGGAGAGCGATCGCAAGGCCATCGAGGATGCCGTCGCCGCCCTCAAGACCTCCGTCGAGGCGTCCGAACCCAACGCCGACGACATCCAGGCCAAGACCCAGTCGCTCATGGAGGTTTCCATGAAGCTCGGTCAGGCGATCTACGAAGCCCAGCAGGCGGAAGCCGGCGAGGGTGGAGCATCGGCCAAGGGCGACGATGATGTCGTCGATGCCGACTACGAGGAAGTCAAGGACGAAGACGCGAAGAAGTCCGCCTAATGCGCGGGCCGAAGAAGCGTCGGACACTCCAGAGGCTGGCCTTCGGGCCAGCCGCATTTTCGTTGATCCTCTGCGCGACGGCCCTAACCGCAAGCGCCGAAACCGCCACCCGCCCGGAGGACGTCTTCCGTAAGGTGAGTTCCGCGGAAGCCGGCGTCGTGCGCTCGCTCGACCGGCGCGACAGCAATGCGCTGGCGCAAACCGCCGGTGAACTGGGCCAGCTTATCGAAGCGGCCCTGCGACGCCGTGAACAAGGGCAGGAGACGACCGCCTGCGACATGGCTGCGCACTCGCTGGCGTTTGCGGCCGTCTCGGCCGCTGAGGGCCTCGCCAACCAGGGGGAAGGCCGACGTATCCTTTTGCAGGACGCCATGTCCGCGGCGACGGATTTCCGTCAGGATATGCGGACCTGCGAGAAGCTGATACGAAGGAATACCGGCAGCCACACGAGTGTGGAGAAGGCTTTGAGAGCTTTGTAAGACCATGGCAAAAGCAGATTACTACGAAACCCTCGGGGTCAGCCGCACCACAGACGAGAAGGAACTGAAGAGTGCTTTTCGCAAGCTGGCGATGAAGTATCATCCGGACAAGAATCCGGACGACCAGGATGCCGAGCGGAAGTTCAAGGAAATCAATGAAGCCTACGAGACGCTGAAGGACCCGCAAAAACGCGCAGCCTATGATCGCTTCGGTCATGCAGCGTTCGAACAGGGCGGCATGGGCGGCGGCGGTTTCCAGGGTGGCGGCTTTGCCGGCGGCGGATTCTCCGACATTTTCGAAGATATCTTCGGCGAGATGATGGGCGGTGGTCGTGGTGGCCGCGCCCGCTCCAGCGGAGGCCGCGAACGCGGCGCCGACCTGCGCTACAACATGGAAATCACCCTCGAGGAGGCCTTCACGGGCAAAACGGCGCAAATCCGCGTGCCGACCTCGATCACTTGCGACGTTTGCACAGGAACCGGGGCCAAGCCAGGAACAAAGCCGACGACCTGCGCCACCTGCCAGGGCAGCGGCCGGATCCGGGCCGCCCAGGGCTTCTTCTCCATCGAACGGACTTGCCCGACCTGTCACGGTCGCGGTCAGACGATCTCCGACCCTTGCACGAAGTGCCATGGACAGGGCCGGGTCACCGAGGAGCGCTCGCTTTCGGTCAACATCCCCGCCGGCATCGAAGACGGAACGCGTATTCGTTTGCAGGGAGAAGGTGAGGCCGGACTGCGTGGCGGCCCTGCGGGAGACCTCTACATTTTCCTCTCGGTCAAGCCGCACGAATTCTTCCAGCGCGACGGTGCCGATCTCTACTGCTCGGTCCCGATCTCAATGACAACCGCCGCACTCGGCGGCACGTTCGACGTGGTGACACTCGACGGAACGAAATCGCGCGTGACGGTTCCAGAAGGCACGCAGGCCGGCAAGCAGTTCCGCCTGAAGGCGAAAGGAATGCCGGTGTTGAGATCATCCCAGACAGGTGATCTCTACATCCAGATCCAGATCGAGACGCCGCAAAAGCTCACCAAGCGCCAGCGCGAGCTGTTGCAGGAGTTCGAACAGATCTCGTCGAAGGAAAACAACCCACAGTCCAGCGGCTTCTTTGCGCGGATGAAGGACTTCTTCGATACGCTCAGCGACTGAGCACGAAAGGCATGCAGACATTGGAAAGGCCGGGGCACACGTCTCCCGGCCCTTTCATTTGCGAAGTGGGCCGGCCACCTAGGGACGTGGCAGCCGGGCAACAAACCACCCCATATGCCGATGGATCGCGGGCGCGATACCATAGATGATCGAGAAGACCATCACCGGAGCGATCACCAGAGTACGTTGCCAGAGAGGCCAGCTCTCCGTCAGTGGCAACACGACGTAGAGCAGGGCCGTTACGAACGGATAGACGGCAGCCAACATGACCATCGCGAGGCGGAACTTCGAAGGAACCGGCATCCTGCCGGCCCGGACGGAATCGATATGTGCCATGGGAGAACTCCATATGAACGGAACGTTTCGTTCTATACAGAAACGGACCGTTTCGTTCAAGTGCTTTTTTGTGCTATCGTCGGGCATCGAAATGGCTACAGCGATGAACGACAATCAATCTCTCACCAGACGCCGCACCTCGATCGGGGCCCAACGCAACCCGGCGAGCCAGGAGGCAATCCTTCAGGCCGCAACAGAGATACTTGCGGAACGCGGACCGGGCTCATTCTCCATCGAGGCGGTCGCCAAGCGCGCAAAGGCGGGCAAGCCGACGATCTATCGGTGGTGGCCGAACAAGGCGGCGCTTCTCCTCGACGCCTATCACCGCCAGAAGAGTCCGCACCTGCACACTGATACGGGTGACCTGCAACGCGACCTCACACGGTTCTTGACAGAACTGCTGGCTTTCTGGCGCCGGGGCGGAAGTGGTGCCATTTTCCGTTCCGTGATCGCCGAAGCACAGAGCGACCGGGCCGCGTGCGAGGCACTGGCGGCATACCTCGCGGAGCGCCGCAAGCATCTGGGAGCCCACATCCGGGCGGCTCAGGCGCGAGAGAATATCGGAGCTGAGGTGAACCCGGAAGTGGTGGCGGAAATGCTCTCGGGCTTTGCCTGGATAAGGTTGCTGACCAACCGCCTCGAGATTGACGAGGAAGAAGCCGAAAAGGTGGTGGAGACCATTCTGGACGGCATCCGTGGTCGGGGATAACCTCTGCGCGGTCAGTAATGCGGTGGCTTGGTGATCGCCGGTGCGTCGAGCGATTGCTCCTCCAGCGCCAGAAAACGTTCGGTCAGCCTGTCGAGCTTGGCACGGGTCTGTTCGACGACCTTCCACTGGCTGGCAAGCTGCTCGGAAAGCTCCTCGATCACCCGTCCCTGATGGGCAAGCATTTCCTCAAGGCGCGTAACGCGGTTTTCTTTGTCGGACATGGCACCCTCTCTGCCTCGGATTGGTCTCGTGCGTTCATGCGGAAAACCGGGGCCGCAAGTCAATTCCTCCAGTTCACGCTAACGCTGTTTCTTCTTCTTGTAAGGCATCAGCATGATTGCAGAGGCGGTCACGGCTGCGGCGAAGGTCAACGCCAAAGGCGCGCCGATAAGGACTGCCGGCAGAATCGGATTTTGTGCATGAACGATCCGTGTGCCAAGTCCACCGATATCGAGCCATATCAGAAGAGCGGTGACGCCAACCCCCAGAAGGGCGCCGAAGGCGGCATTGAATGCGAGGAAGCGCAGCATCTCCCAGTGATCCTGGCGCGCCTCCTCGGGTGTCAGTTCCTCACGATCCGGCATCATCGGTTGCGCTTTTACGTCTTCAGGCTGCACATTCATCTTGCTTTTATAATATACCGGACGGCACGTGTGCCGCTACCGGCAGATCGTCGCGCCGTCTCCCCGCTTGTACAGAGCAGAAAATCGACGCGCGTCCTTGCCTTCACAGGGCATTCGGCCTAGGTCGAGGGGAACATTGAATCCGGTCACGATGACGCATCGAGTCTTTCTCCGAGAGCTGAAGCTTACCGACTTCCGCAACTATGGGCGGGTGTCGCTAGCACTCGACAGCCGCCATGTAGTCCTCACCGGCGAGAACGGCGCCGGCAAGACCAACCTCATGGAAGCCGTCTCCTTTCTGTCTCCCGGCAGGGGGCTTCGCCGCGCCGCTTTGGCGGACGTCGCGCGCGTCGGCGCCGCCGGCGGCTTTGCCGTCTTCGCCGACATCGAGGGAATGGAGGGCGATGTCGAGATCGGTACCGGAACGGAAGGTGGGGACGAAGGCCTGGTGCGGCGCTTGCGCATCAATGGCACATCCGCCAAATCCGTCGATGAACTCACCGATCATCTCCGTGTGCTCTGGCTGACACCCGCGATGGACGGCCTCTTCACGGGGCCATCGGCCGATCGCCGCCGTTTCCTCGACCGCCTGGTCCTGTCGCTCGATCCTGCCCACGGCAGACGCGCGAGCGACTTCGAGCGCGCGATGCGCGGGCGCAACCGGCTCCTCACCGAGGGTCGCTTCGATCCCGCCTGGCTTGGCGGCGTTGAGCGGCAGATGGCGTCCCTCGGAGTGGCAATGGCGCTGGCGCGCCAGGAGATGCTGGGCTTGCTCACGAGCCTCGTTGACGCCCAGGACCTCTCCTCGGCCTTTCCTTCCGCCAGCCTCGCGCTCTCCGGTTTCCTGGACGGCGAGCTCACCGCTCCGGCGATCGATCTCGAAGACCGCTACGCCGCAGTGCTGGAGGAGGGTCGCTACCGCGACGCGGCCGCCGGACGAACGCTCGAAGGTCCTCACCGCAGTGATCTTCTCGTGCGCCACCGTGAAAAGGACATGGAGGCCGAACGTTGCTCCACAGGCGAACAGAAGGCGCTGCTGGTCGGCCTGGTGCTGGCCCACGCAATGCTCGTGGCCAACATGACCGGTCATGCTCCGGTCCTCCTCCTGGACGAGATCGCCGCCCATCTCGACGAGGGCCGACGCGCCGCGCTTTTCGACCGTATCGATGTGCTCGGTGGTCAGGCATTCATGACGGGGACGGACAGGTCGATGTTTTCCGCGCTCGGTGACCGGGCCCGGTTCGTCACTGTCAGCGACGGCCACCTCAGCGTCTGATCCGGACACTTTCTCAGTCACGTAAAGCATGCCATGATCCCCCCATGGAAGAACTGAGTTCCGAAGAGATATCCCGCTACAAGCGCCACATCCTGCTCTCCGAAGTGGGCGGAGCCGGGCAACAGAAGCTCAAAAGGGCACGCGTGATGGTCATCGGCGCCGGCGGCCTCGGTTCGCCGGTTCTCCAGTACCTGGCGGCAGCCGGTGTCGGCACGATCGGTATTGTCGACGACGACCGTGTCTCGCTCTCCAACCTGCAACGGCAGGTGATCCACGACAGCGGCACAATCGGCGAGATGAAGACCCGAAGCGCCGCGGATGCGATTGCCCGGCTCAACCCGCACATCACGGTTCTTTCCTACGAAGAACGGTTTTCAGCCGATATGGCGGACCGTCACCTTGGGCGCTTCGACCTCCTGATCGACGGCTCCGACAACTTCGACACACGCTATGCGGCTGCCGATGCGGCCGAGCGCGCGCGCGTGCCGCTGGTCACCGGCGCTGTCGGGCGCTTCGACGGATCTCTGACAGTGCTGAAACCCTACGACACCGGCCCTGACGGCCGCGCCAATCCAACCTACCGCGATCTCTTCCCCTCCGCGCCGCCGCCGGGCTTTATCCCTTCGTGTGCAGAGGCCGGAATCATAGGCGCTCTCACCGGCGTCGTCGGCACGCTCATGTCGATGGAAGCAATCAAGCTCATCACCGGAATCGGCGAACCGCTCGTCGGCAGGCTTTTGCTGTACGATGCTCTTGCCGGGCGCTTTGACACGGTTCGCTACAGGCGGCGTGCGCCATCGGGTGGCTGATCCTGTTCGCAAAGGGGCGGCAATGGCAATCGAAATCACGCGCGTTGATGACCGCTTCGAACGGTATGACGAACTGCTGAAGGTCATCCTCACGGCGTTCGCGTACATGGAAGGCGTCATCGATCCACCCTCCTCCGCGACACGGCTGACGCCTCAGTTGCTGAGAGACAAGAGCGGCAGCGAAATCGCGTATGTGGCTCTCGAGGACGATCACATCGTCGGCTGCATCTTCCTGCGGCCGGAGCCGCCGGAAACGTTGTATGTCGGGAAGCTGGCCGTCCTGACGGATGCGCAGGGAAAAGGCGTCGGAGTTCGGCTTCTGAAGCTTGCAGAGCAAATAGCGCGGGCGGAGGGCCTTTGCACCTTGCGGCTGGAAGTGCGGGTAGAGCTCACCCGCAACCAAAGCTACTTTGCAGCGTCCGGTTTTGTGAAAACTGCCGAGAACCGACATCCGGGCTTCGACCGAACGACCTCTTTCGAGATGCGCAAGGTGCTCTCGTAACCTCTATGCGCGACCTGGCAGCACCCGGTTCGGGGGGCGGTGTCCGTCGAAGAAGGTGCGAATGTTGATGATGACCTTGTCGCCCATGTCGATGCGCCCCTCGATCGTCGCGGAGCCCGTATGCGGGAGAAGTACCACCTTACCCTCGGCTGCGAGCTTCACCAGCTTCGGATTGATCGCCGGTTCGTTCTCGAAAACGTCGAGGCCGGCACCAGCGATCTTGCCCTCGCGCAGGCACTGGATCAGCGCCGACTCGTCGATGATGTCCCCGCGGGCGGTGTTGACGATGTAGCTGGTCGGCTGCATCAACGCGAGCCGGCGCGCAGACAGGAGATGGAAGGTCGCAGGCGTCGACGGGCAGTTGACTGAAACTATGTCCACCCGGGCAAGCATCTGGTCGAGACTGTCCCAATAGGTCGCCTCAAGAGCCTCTTCGGTCGCCGGGTTCACGCGCTTGCGGTTGTGATAATGGATCGACAGGCCGAAGGCCTTGGCGCGCCGGGCGACAGCGGTGCCGATACGCCCCATGCCAATAATGCCGATCCGCTTGCCCCATATCCGGCGTCCGAGCATCCATGTCGGCGACCATCCCGCCCACTCGCCGGGATTTTCGATCAGGATGCGCGCCCCTTCGACGAGCCTGCGCGGCACGGCCAGAATGAGGGCCATGGTCATGTCGGCGGTGTCTTCGGTCAGTACGTTCGGCGTATTGGTGACCGTGATGCCCCTTCGGGCCGCGGCATCGACGTCGATATGGTCGGTACCGTTCGAGAAACTTGCGATCAGCTTCATCTGCGGGCCTGCCTGCTCGATGAGGGCGGCGTCGATCCGATCGGTGACGGTCGGCACGAGGACATCGGCCGTCTGCATCGCGGCCACGAGCTCGGGCTGGGTGCGGGGCCTGTCGTCTATATTGAGCTCGGCATCGAAGAGTTCACGCATCCGGGTTTCCACGGCGTCCGGCAGTTTCCGGGTTATGTAAACCTTCGGTCTTTTCTTGTTCGTCATGGGAACGTTCGATACCTTGTTCAGAGGTCATTAACCAAGTGCGATGATAATCCCACCATTCAGGGCAATTTCTACCAAACCCGTCAGCGAAGACAAACAAAACTCGCAACGGCGGACTTGGGTTTTCGTCGCAGAGCCGCCGCAGCGGCGCAAGCCCGCCGGAGAAATCCTGACCTCTTTGGATTATGGAACGATCATGCGTGAACTTGTGCTTCGAATCGGTCTCGCGACAAGTCTGGTCCTCGCGGCAACCTTCGGGGCGCCTGCCGCCGCCGGAGCCCAAGTATCGAAAGGCTTGAGCGGCCTTCCCCTTCCGCGTTTCGTCAGCCTCAAGGCCAAGCGCGTCAACTTGCGCATCGGACCGAGCACCGACTACGCTGTCTCCTGGCTATATCTCAAGTCCGGGCTACCCGTCGAAATTATCCAGGAATACGACAACTGGCGGCGCATCCGCGATGCCGACGGTACCGAGGGCTGGGTGAACCAGTCGCTGCTTTCGGGTGAGCGAACGGCAATTGCCGCACCATGGATGCGTGGCGACAACGTTTATGTAAATCTGCGACGGGATTCGCTGCCGACCGCAGCCGTCGTCGCCAGACTGGAGCCAGGCGTCGTGCTGACGCTGGACGAGTGCAACGGCAACTGGTGCCATGCCGAGACAAACGGCGTCGAGGGCTGGGTTTCGCAGGGCGAGATCTGGGGCGCTTATCCGGGTGAAGCCTTCAAATAAGCCCGAGTTCCCGACCGGCCTGCTCGAGCGAGATCAGCGGGCGCGGGCCGATCTGCTGGATCACGACACCCGCGGCAAAGCAACCGAGCCGTCCGCAGTCATAAAGCGAGCGTCCCTGCGTGTAACCATAGAGGAAGCCGGCAGCGAAGAGATCGCCAGCACCGGTCGTGTCGACGAGCTCCTCGATATGCAACGCATCGACCCGGATGCGTTCTGCATCCTTCACGATCACGGCACCCTTCTCGCTCATGGTGACAGCCGCCAGCTTGCTGTCCCGCGCGAGCCGATCCAGCGCGAGGTCGAAATCGTCCGTCTCGTACAGCGCAAGCACCTCTTGCGTGTTCGAAAAGACGATGTCGACCGTTCCCGAGCGCATGAGGTCGAGAAATTCCGCACGATAACGATCAACACAGAAGCTGTCGGAGAGTGTCATCGACATCTCGCGCCCGTTTTCATGAGCGATGCGCGCGCAATCAAGGATGGCCTGCTTCGCACGCGGCGGATCCCACAGATATCCCTCGAAATATGTGACCTTCGACGACGCGACGACCTCGGCCTCGACATCCTCGGGCCCGAACTCGACGCAGGCGCCGAGATGCGTGTTCATCGAACGCTCTCCGTCGCTTGTCACGAAGATCATGCTGCGCGCAGTCGGGGGATTGTTGCCCTTCGGGCGCGTCTCATAGCGGACGCCCTGGGCGCGGATGTCGTGGATGAAGATCTTGCCCAGCTGATCGTCGGCCACCTTGCCGAAATAGGCGGCCTTCCCGCCGAGGTTTGCAATGCCCGCGGCGGTATTGCCGGCGCTGCCACCCGAGGCTTCCACGGCCGGTCCCATCAAGGCGTAGAGCATCTCCGCACGCTCCGCATCGATCAGGTTCATGGCTCCCTTGGTGATCCCGTTTTCCGTCAGGAAGCTGTCGCCACATCTGGAAATGATGTCGACAATGGCGTTGCCCACCGTGAGCACATCGAACTTAACCATGAAATGCGGATCCCCTCTGAGACATGTCCGTGGGAGGTCATAGCGTTTTTTCCGCCGTTGGGAAGGCCAAACGCCAGCCTGCAGCGATTTCACGACGTCACACCGCCGTTACATGAGGCCGCTAGAACTTCTTACGCGCCGTGACGCGATTTCCCGTCGCCCAGCACGCCAACGAACGGAGCGATCATCTCCGGACACCGGATTGCCGCCGGCCACGGATGTACTGGCGACGTCGCAATCCGGCAGTTGGTGCGGCAATGTCACAAGGTTCGTAGATTAGCGTCGGGAAACGTACCCCCTTGGGGCTTACGGCTGGTCGTGGCGGAACTGCAACGTTAGAGTAACACCTCTCCCGTCCCGCCTTCGTGAGCATCTCCCCGAAATGCCTGAAATCACCCTGAATGTCCTGCCGATCTTCATCCTTATTCTGATCGGGTGGGCCCTGGTCAGAACAGGGCTGCTCAAGGATGAGCTCGGAGACTCGCTCGGCGAGTTTGTCTTCAAGGTCGCGGTCCCGGTCCTCCTCTTCCGGACGATCGCAGAGGCCGATTTCCACGGCGCCTCTCCCTTCCGGCTCTGGATCGCCTATTTCGCCGGCGTCGGTGTGACATGGACCGTGGGCCATCTGATCGCGACACGTGTTTTCGAGCGCGACGCGCGCGTCGGCGTGCTGGCGGGCGTCTCCTCCGCCTTCGCGAACAACGTCTTCATCGGCCTGCCGCTCGTCAGCCGCATCGTCGGCAGTGATGGCATCGTCGCCCTTTCCATCCTGCTCGCCGTCCATCTGCCACTTATGATGATTATCGGCACGGTTCTCATGGAGCAGGCCGAACGAAAGATAGGCGGCGGCAGTTCACGTGGGCTACGCACCATTTTCACGCAGATCGGCGGCAATCTCGCCCGCAACCCGCTCGTGTTAGGACTTGCAGCCGGCGTCGTCGCACATGTCTCCGGCCTGCCGATCCCCGCCGTCCTGGACAGCGTGGTCAATCAGATCGCTGCGATGGCCGCACCCACGGCACTGCTCTCTTTGGGCATGGCTCTCAACAAATATGGGGTATCGGGAAATTTCCGGATCGCCGGCGCGATCTCGGCGCTGAAGCTACTATTGATGCCGGCCTGCGTCTGGGCAGCGTGCCATTTGCTCGGCCTCGGCCCTGAATGGACGATGGCGATGGTGCTGACATCCTCCGTGCCGACAGGCATCAATGCGTGGCTGATCGCCAATCGTTTTGGCGTCGGGCACGGCCTCGCCGCCTCAACAATCACGCTCACGACGGCAGCGGGCGTGGCGACCGTTACCTTCTGGGCATGGCTATTGAGCTGAACGATTGCCACGAATCCTGTGGCTAAACCGGAAGCCGGCAGGCAAAACAAAAAATGCCCGGCAAAGGCCGGGCATCATTTACGAGATCACTCGAAAAGCTGATCAGTTCGTCGGCGCCGGAAGAGGAGCCGGTGCGTCGGAGAGCGTGCGCAGATAGGCAATCAGGTCAGCACGTTCCTTCTCGTTCTTCAGACCGGCAAAACCCATTGCCGTGCCGGCAACAAGCTTCTTCGGCGCGGTGATGAAGTGATTCAGGTTGTCATAGGTCCAAGTCGTCGCGCCGCCCTGCGAGAAATCCTTCATCGCAGCCGAATAGCCGAAGCCCTCGTGCGAAGCGACCGGACGGTCGATCACGCCGTAGAGGTTCGGACCGACCTTGTTCGGTCCACCCTTGGAGGCATCATGACAGCTCGTGCACTTCTTAAAGACCTTCTCGCCAGCGGCGGCGTCGGCAGTTGCCAGCAGGGTCGCGATCGGGGTTTCCGCGGCTGCGGCAGTTTCGGCACCGGCTTCAGCCTGCGCAGCGCCTTCCGCGACAATGGCGTAGCCCTCCTTCTCCGGCTTCTCCGAGCTGAAGATGCCTTCAGAGGCGATGGACACCGTCAACAGAACGAAGACGGTCCCAAGCAGAGCTCCAACGCCCATGTTCACATATGAGTTCATCTGCAAACGCTCCCCATGCAGCCGGCGGTCACGAACCGGACGATCTTGAAATCGGGCGGAACCTATGTCTTTTGCTTGACAGTTGCAACACGATTGTGGTCCCGGAATTGGGACTTTTTGACACTTTTCCTGCGGTATTAGAAGGGCTGGCGATGAACACACCCGTTTTCGAGAAGACACTGGTACTGATCCCGGCCCGCATGGCCTCGACCCGACTTCCCGGCAAGCCGCTCGCCGACATATGCGGGCAACCGATGATCGTACAGGTCGCACGTC
>DATGWU010000139.1:0-13368 GCA_035299345.1 Rhizobium sp. | reverse complement strand
CTTGCCCGGTGATAATCGCGCCTCGGCGAGATGGCGTTCGATGCGGCGGCGATCGCGTTCGGCGAGTTCGTGTTCGGCAATCGCGCACAGGAACCGCGCCGCCGGCCACCCTTCCTTGTCTGCACGTTCGGCAAAGTCCGGCCAGAGGACTTTGATGGCCGGCAGGCGCAGTTCATTGAGCAGCGTGCTGAGCCTGGCTGCATCGATGGCAGGAGCGTTTCTCATGCGGCGTCCTCCAGATGACGGGCGTCGATCAGGGCCTCATAACCCTGGAGGGAAGCGAGACGGATGTTGATGGTCGGCAACCGCGCCGGATCGGGCGCGAAGAAGGTCCGCAGCGCGACGATGTCGGGCAGTTCGCCCTCATCAAGAATTGTGGCCAGACGCTCTGCGAGCTCCCGCTCGCAGCCCCGATCGTGGGCCAAGGCCAGGAGCTCGACCGTGATCTTGCAGGCCTGCTTGCCGGAAAATCGGTCGATGAGAACCTCGAAGGCCCTGCGATATTCCTGCCGCGGAAACAGCTTGTCGCGATAGACAAGTTGAAGCAGCGCCATTGGCTTTTTGCGCAGCGAATGGATGACATGCCGGTAATCGACCACCTGATCGTGCTTGCCGCTGGCATGCGCACGACCTCTTTGGAGCGTCATCAGATGCGTGCCGCCGATAAAGACATCGAGACGGTCGTCGTAAAGGCGCACGCGTAGCCGGTGACCGATGAGCCGTGATGGCACGGTGTAAAAGACCTTGCGCAATGTGAAGCCGCCGCTGCGGGAGACCCGCACGACAACCTCCTCAAAGTCGCTGGTGCGTGTTCCCGGTAACGGCTGCAGTGCCGCACGCTCGGCGTCAATGCGCTTGCCATAGCGGGCATTGCGCCGGCTGACGATCTCATCGATGAAGCAGCGGTAGGCATCGAGATCGTCGAAATCACGGGTGCCGCGCAGCAACAGGGCATCGCGGATCGCATTCTTGAGGTGGCCATGCGGGCTCTCAATCGCGCCGTTCTCGTGGGCAATGCCCTTATTGTTGCGGGTCGGCGCCATCCGATAGTGCGCGCAAAGCTCCGCGTATCGCCGCGTCTGATCCTCCTTGGCATCGGCATCGAGATTGCGAAAGGCCGCCGACAAGCTGTCGCTGCGATGGTAAAGCGGCGTGCCGCCAAGGAACCAGAGAGCGTTCTGCAGCCCTTCGGCCAACGCCACGAAGCTTTCGCCACCGAGAACGACGTGAGCGTGTTCGAAGCCGGAATAGGCCAGCCGGAAATGGTAAAGCAGGTGATCGAGCGGGTGGCCTGCGATCGTGATGTCCAGTTCGTTCATATTGGTGAAGTCGGAAAGCCCCAATCGACCGGGTTCATGCACCTGGCGAAAGATGACCTCCTGCTCTTCGCCATTGATCGCCCGCCAGGAACGGATCCGCCGTTCCATGGTCCGGCGTACGCCTTCGCTCAGGTCGGGATGGCGGCGCAACATCTCCTCGAAGACGGCGACAGCGCGAATGCCAGGTGCCGCCTTCAAGAGCGGAACAACCTCTGCCTCGAAGATGTCGGCGAGCGGATCGGGACGCCGGCGGCCCCGCGGCTTTCTCACTTGTGACGGTAGTTGCGGGTTCTTCTCGATGCGATAGGCCGTTGCCCTACTGATCGACGCCTTCGCGGCGGCGACCTCGACCGTGTGCTCTTGTCGTAACTTCATGAAAAGCCTCATCTGATGATCGGTTATGTGACGACCGGGCACAAAGGTGGTTCTCCGTTCTTCGAAAAAACCACCGTACCGGTCGAACCATAATCACCAGACGCAAAATCGGCGCGCCAGCAGCGGTAGAACTCCGTTCGGGCTACGCCCTCCCTGCGTTCCACCGCTGCTGCCGAGTCTCATCCTAATTGACGCTGCGTCTCACCTTGTTTGCCGCGCTGCACAGTCGATAGTAGAACATGCGGGTTCAAGTGGAGAGTCGCCGGAAGCCGTGCTTGCCGAAGAATGGGTGCAGGTCTTACCCCTGCTTCTTCAAAGGCGCGCCAAAAAGCTTGCGGCATCTTGCATCGATCGGCTGGGATTGCACTCATGCGACTATCTCCACATCGTCGTAGGTAGGTTGTCTGCGACTCGCACCATCAAGCTCTTAGCCGACAAAATCCGTGGCTCAATCTTGCGGTTTTGCCCAAATAGCGAACCTTAACTTAGGGCAGGACGCGATAGATGAATTGGCAGACACTGCCAGCACACCTGCAATCGACGCCAAAATAAGTTGGATCGTTGGCGACGGCGGCGCAAGCAGAAAGCGTTCCCGCCTGGCTCTTTGCCGCTCACCAAGTGGAGAAATGGGCGGGCGAAACGGCGTTGGCACACTCTGTCCTGGTAAGGCTCGTGACTGCGTTGTCAAAAATCCAGGTCGACCACTCGTGATGCCACCTGGACTTTTCTGGCAACAACGGCCACTTGCAGGCGGCAGCAACCACTGCCGCTAAACCTGATATAGAAGCACAAACTCGCAGCCTAGAGGCCGCGCGTATCCGGCGTGAGCAGACCAGCTCCTTTACGGTGTGTGAGCGAATGTCTTTAATGACTGGAATGAGGGCGCAAAGCGGAGATCATTTCCGCAGTAGGCCCTAAAGCGGGCATCGTCAAAGTGATGTGATCGCTCTGATGAGAGGCATGGCGAAAGAAGGTTCTGAATGGTCCCCGGCCGCGGCTCCGAACATCGCCTTCAGTTGCCGTTTGTCGACCTTTCCAACGTCTTCCCGAGACGACCCATCACATCCTGCAGGGGGTACATTTTCTGAGTGTGGTGGTGCGGATCACGATCGGCTTTATTGACCATCGGCATCCTCCTATGGTTTGCACTTCGCCATTCCGGCAGTTTCATCGAAGCTTGCAGACAGGACTCTTCCCCTCAAGTCTCGGGTACCGATTTCGCCTTCCGAAACTGACGCTCTTTGATTGCGGCACTGGAAATTGCCCACGAGAAGGCCAGGGAGCTATTTCTTGAAGCTGTCGATCGATGCAATTCATGAACCGGCGGCCGAGCCTACGAAGGGTAAGGCTGGCGAAGTCTTCGCAGCATTTTTGAAGCTCGGGGTCACCTCGTTCGGCGGCCCCATTGCCCATCTCGGCTATTTCCGTGACGAACTGGTCGTTCGTCGCAAATGGATCGACGAACCCGGCTACGCCGACCTCGTGGCCCTCTGCCAGTTTCTTCCCGGCCCGGCCTCCAGCCAGGTCGGCTTTGCCCTGGGCCTGCTGCGCGGCGGCCCTCTCGGCGCGATTGCAGCCTGGGCCGCATTCACGTTGCCCTCCGCGATCCTGCTTGTGATTTTCGCAATGGCCGCCACGACGTTCGAGGGGCCCGTGGGAGCGGGCCTGCTTCACGGCTTGAAGATCGTCGCAGTCGCGGTTGTTGCGCAGGCGGTCTGGGGCATGGCGAAGAGCCTGACGCCTGATCGCGAAAGAGCGAGCATAGCCCTTGCTGCCGTTCTCATGACGGTGCTGGCGGCTGGTCCGGCCGGACAGGTCGCAGCAATTGCCGTCGGTGCGCTCGCAGGCCTCATCTTCTGCCGCAATGGCGCAGTCACCGGCACGGCTCACCTGTCTTTCCGGGTTCCTCCGCTTGTGGGCGCGGGATGCCTCGCTTCATTCGTCTTGCTGGTCCTCGGCCTGCCTCTTGTCGCCGCCGCGGTCGATTCCCAGGCCATCGACCTCTTCGACTCGTTCTATCGCTCCGGCTCGCTCGTATTCGGCGGGGGACATGTCGTGCTGCCCCTGCTGCAAGCTGAGGTCGTCGATCCGGGCTGGGTGACGGGCGACGCCTTCCTGGCCGGCTATGGTGCTGCACAGGCCGTTCCCGGACCACTGTTCACGTTTGCGGCCTACCTCGGCTTCGTCACCGGGCAAGAGCCGAACGGCATTTTCGGCGCAGTCATTGCTCTGGTCGCGATCTTCCTGCCGGGTTTCCTGCTGCTGGTCGGAGTTTTACCATTCTGGAACTCCTTCCGGAGACATCGGATGGCGCAAGCGGCAATGCGCGGCGCGAACGCTGCCGTCGTTGGTATTCTTGGAGCAGCCCTCTACAGTCCGGTGTGGACAGGCGCCGTCCTCGATCGCTACGATTTCGCTCTGGCCCTCACGGGCGTGGTACTGCTGATCGCCTGGAAAGCTCCACCCTGGTTGACCGTCGTCCTGATGGCTGCGGGCGGGGTCTTGCTCGAACTGCTCTAATCCTTGGGACCTAAAATGTTAGCTGCGCGCTCGCCATCATGTTCTTTGTGAGAACGCTGGCTGCGCCTTTCGAGCGAGGTTCTTCAGGAGCAGCAACATCTCAGCTTGTGGCGCACGGGCGACATGAGGTCGCTGCCGGAGCGATGTCCGCTTTCAGGCAGGCGAGATGATCACCAGTATGACTGACATGAAGGCGCGTTGCCGTCCGACAGCACCGGGACCGCTATCCGATCGTCTGGCTTTATGTGTCAGATATGAAGAGTAGTCATAGAGCGCATGATCTGAGCCCCACAGTTGTCTGCGATTATCTCCGCATCTGGACTACACCTTTCATCCGCCGCGTATGGAGACCAAAGCCAACGCTGGAGAAGCAGAATGCCAACATGCAATCACTCCATTTCGGCGCGCGGTTCGATACCTCCCCGAAAAGACATCTGAATGCTTCCGTAGAGCTGCGCACCTACAACGTTGCATGCTCAGACGAAGGACCTCCGGCATACGCAGAACACTTGTGTGGGCTAGGTGTAGGGACGTTCTGGGGGGCATGATGTGGATGCTCATCTCGACAGCTTAGGGAAATGCCTGAGTGATGTTTGTCAGAACCGTACCCAGAGTACAGCTTATTCAAGCAAGAAGTTGACATCACCGAGCCCGCTGCTCCGCTATTCACGGATCGTGTTGCAGAACGAGATTGCAGCGATGGATCGACAATCTCGCCGCAAAGTCATCCACTACATGTGCTGTCCCGAGGATCCCGCGATGACGGACTTCGCTCTGATACGTGCCGCCTTGCGGTAGGCTCGAGGTGTGAGGCCTGTTTCCATTCGGAAGTAGCGATTGAAGTTCGACAGGTTGTTGAAGCCGGCCTCGAAGCAGATATCGGTGATCGATGTCTCCGTCTCCGCAAGCAGTGTGCGTGCCCGCCAGACGCGGACCGAGCGGCTGTAGTCGGAGAATCTCATGCCCGTGAGGCGCCGGAAGGCTCGGGAGAAGGCAGATGGTTCGAAGCCGACCTGGTCCGCCACCTCATGCATCTGAGCACCCGGATCCGATTGCAGGATCTGGATAGCCTGGTCGATGCGCCGGTGTCTGCGGTCCGACACCTGGTTGTAGACCGAGAGAAAGTGCTCGCTCGCAAGCAGGCGCTTTTGCGATGCGGTCTCGATGTCCTGAAGGATATCCAGAAACAGTCCCAGTCCGCCGCGGTGACCGACGCCGTGCAGTTTCAGGATTTTCTCCCCGATCGCAAAGGCTTCCGGGCCCAGAACTTCCATGCCGCGTTGTGCAAGCGGCTTCAATCGGTGAAGCACATCGAGCTCTGGACAGACTGCGCGGACCCCGATCAGGGCATCCGCGTCGAACTGCAGAACCATGTCACGACCGGGAAGATCCGGCGCACCAGGCGTGATCCAGTTGTGCGGCAGATTGGTCCCCGTGAGCACCAGATGGCCGGCACGAAACGGGCCGATGTAGTCGCCGACATAGGCAAAGCCACTCGCATCCGGGATGAAGTGGATTTCCCATTCGGGATGATAGTTCCAGATGCAGATCGGATTGGGATAGTCGTCCCGGCGGATCAGATAGGAGGCGCCTCCGGGCAGCACGATCTGCTCGCGCGTCGCGGTGAAGGTTTCCGAGATCGACTGAGGAAAATCTGATGCAATAGGCATTCGATGCCTCATGTTGTGGCGCACAAATGTCAAAATAATACCATTTCTTTGACGAAGGCAAACTAGTCCGTGGTGACCGCTTGCGCAAAAGTGGCTTCGTCGATGGCGAGGGAGTTGCCATCCGAGGGAGGAAATCATGACAGTCAATGCTCTCCGCGCCGGTTGCGCGGTCATCGCCCTGCTTGCCACATCCAACGCTTATGCCGCCGCACAATGCACGGACGATGTCCGTGTGCTGGCGCAGCCGCGCGATGGCCTGACGCTTCTCGAAGATTATGTCGATGAGTTCGAGGAGCTTTCGGGCGCCGGTTTCGAGATCAGCTACCTCAATGAAAACGATCGCCGCGCCAAGTCGCAGGCCGACGCCTCCACCGTCGGCAGCTTCGACGTCTACTATGTCGATGAAGCCAATCTCGCGCTCTTTGCCTCGTCCGGCTGGATCGTACCGCTCGACGGCTTCTACCCGGCCGAATATGACTACAACGACTTCGACGCCGGTATGCGTGCTGCCGCCACCTATGACGGCAAGCAGTGGTTTGCGCCGATCCAGGGCGGTGGCGACTTGATGGTCTACCGGACGGATCTTCTGGAGAAGGCTGGCATTGCACCGCCGAAGACCTTCGATGAATATTTCGCCGCCGTTCAAAAGCTGCATGATCCGGACAATGGCGTCTATGGCACGGCTTTGCGCGGCCAGCGCGGTTCGGGCGCCAATGTCTGGCGCTGGATGCCCTTCTTCAAGGCCAATGGCGGCGAATGGTTCAAGGACGGCAAGCCGGCCTTCAATTCGGACGCGGCCGTGAAGGCGACCGAGACCTATATCGAGCTCTTCAAGTATTCCGCGCCCGGCACCCAGACCGGCTCCTGGGATGAATCAACGGGCGCCTTCCGCTCCGGCAAGGTCGCGATCATCATCGAATCCGCACCGCTCGGCGGCATGTCCGTCGACAAGGCGCAGAGCCAGGTCGCCGACAAGGTCGCCTTCTCCGTGCCGCCGTCGCCCTTGCCGGGTGGCGGTTACGCCCATGGTTTTGCGATCGCCTCCAAGGCCAATGCAACGGACGGTGAAAAGGCCTGCGCCGGTCTCTTTGTGGCCTGGGCAACCTCCAAAGAGCAGGAGGCCCGTCGCCTCGCCGCCGGGCAGCCGGGCGAGTTGACCCGCACCAGCACCTATCAGAGCCCGGCATATGCCAAGACCTTTGGCCAGAACCTTGCGGACGCCATGGCTGCGACCGGCGAAAAGACGACCGTCACCTTCTGGCAGGATCCGCGCTGGCAGGAACTCGGTAATCAGTGGGGCATCATGCTCGAAGAGCTGATCACCGGCAGCCGCACCGACATCAAGGCGACGCTTTCCGAACTCGAAGCCTTCGCCGCCAAACTCTGACGTCTCCCAAGCCGTCCGGGGGCGCGTCGGATGACGCGCCCCTCCTTCCCACCCGAGGATCTGCCATGCGCCGCGGCCGTTCGCTGCCTTTCGTCTTTCTTGGGCCCGCTTTGGGTATCCTGATCGTGCTTGCGTTCGTGCCGACGATCTATGCGATCAACATATCGCTGCAGAACCGTACCCTTTCGGCTCCTAACGCAGACTATGTCTGGTTTGCCAATTACCTGGCCCTGATTTCCGATGCCCGTTTCCTCAACGCCCTCTGGGTCTCCTTCAAGTGGGAGATCATCAGCGTCACCGCGACAATGGTGACAGGGGTCGCGCTCGGGATAGCAATGTTCGAGGCGGCCAACCCCCGCATACGCAACCTGCTCTGCGTGCTCTTCATCATTCCGGTTCTCCTGCCGCGCGTCTGCGCTGCCTTCGTCTGGAAGTTCGCATTCCATCCCCTCTATGGTACTCTCACCTGGCCGTTCAGGGAACTCACCAACCTGACGCCGGACATTCTCTCGACGCCGCTTGGCGCCCTCCTTGCGGTTGCCTTCGTCGATGTCTGGCAATGGGGCCTGTTCTTTGCGGTCATCATTCTGAAACTTCTTGAATCGCTGCCGCCTCAGCCACTCGAAGCCGCGCGCATCGATCGCGCGACGCGGTGCGAGATCCACCGTTTCGTGACGCTCCCGATGCTCAAGGCTCCGCTGATCAGCCTCCTGCTCGTCAAGGCCATCGAAAGCCTGCGTTCCTTTGATCTGGTCTACGTCATGACTCGCGGCGGCCCCGGCATCTCCACCGAAACGCTCGACATGTATGCCTATTCGCAAGGCTTCATCGAAGCTGGCAAGATCTCCTATGCCTCGTCAATGGCCGTCATCATGATGGTGCTGACCATCGTCACCTTCACCTTCACCTGGAAGAGGCTGAACCGATGAAGCTCTCTACTCTCCTCCTGAAGCTTCTCCTGGTCCTTGCCGCAGCCCTGGTCGTACTGCCGCTTCTCTGGACCTTGCTCAACGCCTTCAAGACCAATGCCGACCTCCTGGTCTCGACGCCGAAGCTGATCTTCCAGCCCGTCTTCGACAATATGAGCTATGTGCTGAACCGCCGCTCGGTGGCCCGCGCATTGACCAATTCGCTGATCATCTGTGCGAGTGCCGTTGTTCTCGGCGCCATTCTAGGCGTGCCTGCTGCCTATGTGATCGCCCGGTTCAAGAACCGGATCACGGCGGAAGCGCAGTTCTTTGTCCTGTCGCTCCGCTTCCTGCCACCCGTCGCGATCGCCATCCCCATGCTGGTCATCTGGCTCGGCCTCGATCTCTACGACACCCGTCTGTCGCTGATCGTGACCTATGTGATCGTGACCGCCTCGATCACCATCTGGCTGTCGGTGCCAGCCTTTGAGCGCGTCAGCCTGCATGTCGAGGAAGCCGCTCGCGTCGATGGCCTTGGGCCCTATGCGACCTTCTTCCGCATCGCGCTACCGATTGCCCGTCTCCAGGTCTTTGGCGCCATCGCCTTCTCTTTCGTGCTGGTCTGGAACGAGTTCCTGCTTGCCATGATGCTCACGACATCCAAGGCAAAGACACTGCCGATCATTGCATCTGAGATGTCACAGCTCGGCATGAACGTACCCTGGGGCATCCTGAACGCCGCCGTCGTCCTTCTGTCTCTGCCGCCGCTGATCCTGCTCGGGGTCCTGGCCGGTGGCCTCAACGCCGCATTTTCCAAGAAATCCGATCAAGGTTGATAGATCCATGAAAGCACTTGTCCTCGAACGTGTCGGCGAACTCTCCCTGCGCGACATCAATCTGCCGCAGGAGATGGGGCCGGACGATGTTCGCATCCGCGTCCACACCGTCGGCGTCTGCGGCAGCGATGTGCACTATTACACGCATGGCCGCATCGGCGACTTCATCGTCAACGAACCTATGGTTCTCGGCCACGAGGCAGCAGGCACAGTCACGGAAGTCGGCGCCAATGTCAGCCATTTGAAGCCGGGGGATCGTGTGTGCATGGAGCCCGGCATTCCCGATCCCAAGTCGCGCGCCTCGCGGCTCGGCCTCTACAATGTCGATCCGGCCGTGACATTCTGGGCGACGCCACCGGTGCATGGCGTGCTCTGCCCGGAGACGGTGCATCCGGCAAGCTTCACCTACAAGCTGCCGGACAATGTCTCCTTTGCCGAAGGAGCCATGGTCGAACCCTTTGCGGTCGGCATGCAGGCGGCTTCCCGGGCGAGGATCACGCCCGGCGATACGGCGGTGGTCACGGGCTGCGGCACGATCGGCATCATGGTGGCGCTGGCCGCACTTGCCGGCGGCTGCTCGCGCGTCCTGATCTCCGACCTCTCCGAGACGAAGCTGAAACTTGCCGAAAGCTATGGCGGCATCACGGGTGTCAACTTAAGAGAAGTCGATCTTGTCAAAATGGTCAACGAGGCCACCGAAGGCTGGGGAGCAGACATCGTTTTCGAATGTTCGGGCGCACCAGCTGCGATCCGCGATCTCTTCAAGCTCGTGCGTCCTGGTGGCACGGTCGTTCTCGTCGGCCTGCCGCCGGAACCCGTTACCGTCGACCTGGCGGCGGCCTGCTTCCGCGAATGCCGCATCGAAACCGTCTTCCGCTACGCCAACGTCTTCGACCGGGCCCTTGCCCTAATCGCTGCCGGCAAGGTCGATCTCAAGCCGCTGGTTTCCGGCACCTACGGTTTTGACCAATCGATCGCCGCCTTCGAGAGGGCGGCCGAGGGCAGGCCTGGAGACGTGAAGCTGCAGATCATCGTGGGCAGGGAGGGGAACTGATGGCGACGGTCGAATGCCGGGGCATCCGGAAACTCTATGGCGCGCTCGAGGTCATGCGGGACTTCGACCTGAAGATCGATGACCACGAATTCGTCGTCTTTCTTGGGCCGTCGGGCTGCGGAAAATCCACAATGCTGCGGATGATCGCCGGGCTCGAGGAGATCTCGGGCGGGGATCTCTTCATCGGCGGCAAGCGGATGAACGACCGCGATCCCGGTGATCGCGGCATCGCGATGGTCTTCCAGAACTATGCGCTCTACCCGCATATGAGTGTGCGTGAGAACATCACTTTCGGGCTTGAGCGTGCCGGCGTCGGCAGGACTGCGATCGACGAGCGACTTGCCCCCGTCGTGGAGGCCCTTGGCCTCAGCGTCTACCTTTCCCGCAAGCCGACGGAACTATCGGGCGGCCAGCAGCAGCGCGTGGCAATTGCGCGCGCCATGATCAAGACGCCGGAGGTCTTTCTCTTTGACGAGCCGCTCTCCAACCTCGATGCCAAACTGCGCGGCAGCCTCAGGGTCGAGATCGCGCGGCTCCATCGTGACCTGAGGACGACGAGCATCTACGTCACACATGATCAGTTGGAGGCGATGACGCTGGCCGACCGGATCGTCTTGATGAAGGATGGCCGCATCGAGCAGATGGGTACGCCGGAGGAGATCTATCAGAGGCCGACGACAATCTTCGCCGCCGGCTTCATTGGCACGCCCAACATGAATTTCCTGCAATTGCAGATGGAGGGCGATCGCCTTGGCGACGATCTCGTAAGGCTCGCAGCCCCGGAAGGCATACGACCGGGCAGTGTGACAGTTGGTGTCCGACCCGGATCATTCCGCGTCAGCGAAAACGCACAAGCATTTCGTGGCACTGTCGAGCGCAACGAGTTCCACGGAGAAACACGCCTCATCAGTCTGAAAAACGAGCGCCACGAGATAAGCGTCTCTGTTCCTGCGGAGACCAGACCGGCGATCGGCCAGGTACTCGGTGTCGACGTGTCCTCATCGGACATCCACGTATTTGATCCCGGCACGGGCCTGAGGTTGAACTAGGATCAATGCCATCGGATTAGCGCGTTAAGCTGCTCCTATTTGTCACGAACATGCTGGGTTGGGTAACTAGGATTTCTCTTAGGAGACGCTGCGTTCGGGATCAACGTCCGATGTGGATGCGTTTAGGAGGCATGGTGTGTCCCCGAACTTATGTCCGCTTTCGGGCGTTCGCAACAACGGCATATGTGACTTAGATGAAGGCGCAAACCTGCAGAAGCCACCGCAACTCGAATTGGGCTTGAAAGGATTCGGACCGACGGCCCGGCACTCTTTGTCGGCGTGCCAAAAATGCACGCCATTGATTTTACAAAGAAACCGATATCTGAAGGACGCGAATCAACAAGCGCCGAAAGCTTCGACCACCTTGACCAACAATTACATAGGCGAAGGCTGACAATGACCGTCTTCTCGGATCCGCCGCGGCGGATGCGCCGTTCGCTCGATCTTTAGATGCCGCTCAGGGTATCGTCTCCTCTTGGGGGAGGCTGCAGACCATCCGATACGATGTTATGTTGCCCAATCCACGTTTGCAGCCGCAGCGATCAACAGAATGAAGATATTGGATTGCGCTCTCAAGATTGTCCTTGCAACAACATCGTCTGTCCTTGGTTATCTGGCCGCGTCCAGCGAGACTTTTGATCCCAGCATAACTGAGGCGACCATCGTCAACAGCGAGGGTCCAATACACCACGTCACTCTGGAAGTCGCGGCATCACGAAAGCAGCGAGCCCTCGGTCTGATGTTTCGCAAGCGACTGGCCAACGAATGGGGGATGATCTTTGTATTTGCCGAGCCCCGTGTCGCCAAAATGTGGATGAAGAATACGCCTCTGCCGCTTGACATGCTCTTTGTCGACGACGAGGGCGTCGTTCAAGAAGTAAGGCCGCATCTTGCCCCGGATAGCGAGACAGTGGTCATGTCGAGTGAACCTACCAAATATGTGATCGAGTTGAATGATGGAGCTTCAGCCGATCTTGGAATACGAGCGGGCAGCAAAATAGTGGCTTCGAATGTCATCGGCACCAGGCGTCGCGGCGGCGAGGCAGAGACTGAGGAGCCCATGTCGACGCTTGCGTGGAGCGCGCTGTACGGACAAGACGGGATCGTAGAAAAATCGCCCTGAAGGGATCTGAACCGTCGACCCGTAGTCTCATAGAAGTCTTCTTGACCACCCGTTGGCTACCGTACCCGACCGCGCCGGGCAGGGCCGAAAAGAAATGCTTGATTACGCCCAGAGGGTTGAAGCGATTATGCGGTTAAAAGATACGGCCTGCAGATGCCCACCGCACCCATTCGACCTTAAAACGATTTCGGGCAGGCAACCGAAATAAATTGCATTATTGCATTTTTTATGCGCATATTCCATTCATAATAGGATTGCCCCCAATGTTACTGGAATTTCGCGTCAAAAATTTCCGCTCCTTTCGCGAGGAAGCGGTGTTCAGCCTCGCCGCTAGTCCGGACACGCTGTTTAAAGATACCCATACCCGCGTTACAGGCCTCGACAAGGTCAAGCGCGTGGTCAATGCGGCTGCGATCTTCGGCGCCAACGCCAGCGGCAAGTCCAACCTCATTCGCGCCCTGCAGTACATGCAGCTGATGGTGACGACCTCGAACCAGATCCAGCCCGACCAGGAGAACAACCTGACCCCGTTCCGAATGCGTCCGGACTTCGCCGACCATCCGACGCTGTTCGAGGTGACGTTCATCATTGACCGGAAGCGGTTCCAGTACGGTTTTGAAATGACCAAGCGGCAGATCCTCAGCGAATGGCTGCTGGTCTACGAGAAAACCAAACCTCAGGTCTGGTTCTCCCGCACATTTGACGCCAAGAAGAAGGCGTATGAGTACACGTATAGCGATTATTTCACCGGCTCGAAGAAGGTTTGGGAAGCGGCGACCCGCAAGGAAGTGCTGTTTCTAACTACGGCCATCCAGCTCAACAACAGCCAGCTCAAACCGCTCTATCAACTGTTTTCCGAAGACATCGCAATCTTTCCGGAAGGTGGCCGCATCGGTTTTGACTTCTCGGCCAACTATGCCCAGAAGCCGAAGAACGAGCGCCGCATGGTGTCACTGATCGCCGCCGCTGATACTGGGATTTCGAGCCTTTCGCTGACGAAAAAGCAGGGAAAGCAAGTGCATGTCAATTTCGCGTCCGGCATACCCGAAGTGCAGGACATGGAAGTTCAAATCCCTGAATTCGGGCACGTCGCGGATGGCGTCACCTATGATTTCGAGATCGGCGAG
>DATGWU010000138.1:0-14004 GCA_035299345.1 Rhizobium sp. | reverse complement strand
CGCTCGACAGTTTCGACTCCAACGCCGTGCCGATGGTCTCCAAGGCGCAAGTCATGGCGATCGCCGCCGGCGATAGCTGGCTCGCCAAAGGAGCCAACATCCTGTTGTTCGGCCCGCCCGGTGGCGGCAAGAGCCATCTCGCCTCTGCAATCGGCCTTGCGCTGATCGAGAACGGCTGGCGAGTGCTGTTCATGCGCACGACCGAACTCGTTCAGAAGCTTCAGATGGCCCGTCGTGAACTCCAGCTCGAATCCGCCATCGCCAAGCTCGACAAGTTCGATCTGCTCATCCTCGATGATCTCGCCTATGTGACCAAGGACCAGGCGGAAACGAGCGTGCTCTTCGAGCTCATCTCCGCACGCTACGAGCGGCGGTCCATCATGATCACCGCCAACCAGCCGTTCGGCGAATGGAACAGGGTCTTCCCTGATCCCGCTATGACGCTCGCCGCCGTAGATCGTCTCGTCCACCACGCGACCATCTTCGAGATGAATGTCGAAAGCTACAGGCGTCGATCCGCCATCGAAGCCAAACGCCAACGCGGAAGGCCGGCCGCCTCCGCGACAATCAGAAACACCACCGAGATTGACGCTGCGCGACAATCAGAAGCCGACGAAGCCCTTGCCAGCGTCAATCACGATGATACGGTCGCCCGCAACCGCGACACCAGAATCTCACCCAGATTGTCGCGCTGATCTCAGCCAGATTGTCGCTCTACACGACTGCCCAGATCTTTGCGATCTACAGCGCAGTAGAGACATTGGCCAATGACCCCGGCTTCGCCATCAAGCTCGTCCAGGCATTCGACAGGTCCGGTCATCAGCCGGCGTTCCTGGCTGCATGCTATGCCGCTGATTATCGCGACGCATTGGCTCGTATCGATCGGTTCAAGCGGCTCAGCACTTGCGAAAAGTTTCTCATCTCTGAAAGCGGCGGTGAGCTGACAATATCAAAGGAATGGCCTTACTCGATGCAGCCCGAACCGGCTTTGTCCATCGACCTCTCGTTCGCCTTTGTTGTCGAGCTCGGGAGAAAGGGGACCGGCCAACACATTACGCCTGTGCGTGTCGACTTGGCATTGGTGCGGGGATCAGCAAATGTGCAGAAGTCGGTCTTTGATGGGCCGATTATTTGGCTGCTACCGTCGATGCTTGGCAACGAACGGATTTCGGGTGTCCGCAGGCGAGCATTCGGTTAAGGATGGCGACGCCGATGGCAGCTTCAGTCTGCTGCGCACGGAATGAACGAGCACGGAGCCGCGGACCGATGACGCCCTTGTATCGACCCATCGCGGTTTCAGCCAAAGCTCGTTTTCCATAGCCGGTAGATTCCTGCCATTTCAGCCGGCCATCTATCTGCATTGAGGCTATGTGGTCGTCTCTTTTGCAGCATGCTTGGGCGTTGAACCGTTCAACCGCGTTCGAGCGCGGCGGAATGACGACCCTAGCGTCTGGGCTGTGACGGAAGACCGCGTCATAGGTTGGAGCGCCATCATACACACCATCGGCGGTGAACTGGTCGATCTCATCGTTGATTTGATCCAGCAACGGCTCCAGCTGCGAGGCATCACCTGTTTCCTGATCTGTCAGACTATGTGCAATGATCTCGCCACTGTCGGCGTCAACCGCCAGGTGTAGTTTTCGCCAGCCACGCCGGGACTTTGCCCCATGCTTTTCTTCCAGCCATTGGCCGGCGCCATAGACCTTCAACCCGGTGCTATCGACCAGAACGTGAATGGGGCCATCCACCACATGCTGCCGGTCTTTGCTTCTGGCCGATGGCTTCCAGGTTCTGGCCCTCCGGCTCAGCGTGGTGTGATCGGGCACAGGCAAATCCAATCCCATTATATCAAGCACCGAGCTCAGAAGCCCTTCGCTTTGTCGCAAACGCAATCCGAATACCATGCCCAGCATCAGCGTGGTTTCAATCGCCAGATCAGAATAGAGCGGCTGGCCACCACGCGTCTTGCGACGCGGGGCGGCCCAACCGATAAGAGCTTCCGGCGTCACCCAAAGGGTCAAACTGCCACGGCGGCGAAGGCCCGCTTCATACTCCGCCCAGTTCGTCACCTTGAACTTCATCTTACCGATGTGATGGCGGCGGGCGGCGTTATGTTTGTGCGGCATACGGGATCAAACAACCTATCTTCAATCCCGACCACATCGACGCAAGACGTTGAAAATTGTTCCATGCACCAATGCTTCAATGATACGAACTGTGAGGAGCCGGCCGGCATCGGCTGTCATATGGATGGTGTCTGCTTGACACGTTATACGTGTCGGCATGGCTAAGAAGCAGATTTCCGTTGGTCTCGACCGAACGCTTTCGTTTCTGTCCGATGTTCGGCAGATAAACAACCACGCAGACCTGACCGCAGCTGTAAAGCGAGCCACGGCCATGTTCGGGGTTGAGAAGATTCTGGCCGGTTTCATCCCAAAACCCGGAACTCTGCCGAGCGAGCAATTGCGCCATGTGCTCCTTTCCGACTGGCCCGCGGATTGGGCGGCAATCTATTTTCAAAGAGGATTGCTGTTCCAGGACCCCACGATTCGCCGTGTGCTCCGCATGCAGCCGACATTCGCCTGGTCGGAGCTGCTGAGCCAACCGGACCTCGGCAAGAGCGAGAGCTTCGTCATGGACAGTGCCAAGGACTTCTCGTTGCGGAATGGCTGCACGGTTCCGCTGTTGTCTCTCGATGGACGCCATGTGGGGTTCTCGTTTGCGGGCTCGCACATAGACGACAGCCCGGAAGCGAAAGGTGTGATGACACTCGTCGCAAGCTTTGCCTTCGGGCGGGCAGTGGAACTCAAAAACAATGACCTCCGCGCAAAGGTGCGCCTGACCGCCCGCGAACGGGATACCTTGTCCTGGATCGCGGTCGGAAAGACCGACTGGGAAATAGGGGTCATCTTCGGCGTCTCCGACAAGGCCGTGGCCAAGCATGTACACAATATCCGCATGAAGCTGGGTGCAGTGAACCGCGCGCATGCCGTCGCCGAAGCTTTCCGCCTGAAGCTAATCAGCTAGCGGCTGTCAAGGTGGGGATTCCCCTACTGTTTTGTCTCATTGTGAAACAGCAGACTTGCTCCAATTTGCTGGGGGCTCGTCATGATCGAAATCATCACTACCGAAAACATCCACCTGTACCGGACCGAAATGGATGAGGCATATCGGCTTCGTCACGATGTTTTTGTCGAAGAAAAGGGCTGGCGTGATCTGGCGCAGCCGGACCAGCGCGAGGTCGATCAATTCGACAGCGAACATGCCTTGCACATGATTTGCAGGCAGAACGGCAAAGTTGTCGGCTATCAACGGATGCTGCCGAGCACCAAGCCGCATCTTCTGTCCAGCATCCTCGCCGACCTATGCGAAGTCGAGCGACCGATCGGCGACAACATCTGGGAGTGGACGCGCTACTGTGTGGCGAAACCCCACCGCGAGCGCGGACGCGCACTCAGTCCGGTCGCCAACGCGCTGCTGTCCGCAATCGTGGAATGGGGCATGGAGTCTGGCGTCGACCGCATCATCATCGAGATGGAACCGATTTGGCTCTTGCGGTTGGTTCAGCTCAATTTCATGGTCACACCGCTTGGCATCCCGAGAGAAGTCGGAAGCGACAGCGTCGTGGCTGTCGTCGCCAAATTCGACCAGCGCACTCTGGAAATGCTGCAAGCCATGCGCGGAAACAGCAAGCGGGTGCTCAAGGACTACCCCCCATCGGCTGCCGTGGCGGCGCAATAGAAATGGACAAGGGGCATCATATGGCCACCTCGGTAAAGGAGGCACCCTTGGACATTTCCAAAGTGCGTCAGGAACTACTGAATACCGTTCATGCCGCCCGGCAGGGAGGACATCTGTTCTTGATATACCTTTTGGCTATGGTCCTTGAAGAGCTTACCAATATCGAACGCGGGCGGCCGACCGAACTTTAGGGTTGGTCATCCGCTGCAGTGGAGATCGCGGTCACAAAAGACACGACCGCCTTTCGCAACGCCGGACTTTTGATATTGGAAAAATGCCTGTTCAATTCGCGCGCATCGCCGCCCGCAATCAATTCGATCAACTGGCGCATTTCGGCCGACGTGTCAGCGATATCCAGCGTTGCCTTTTCTGTTTCATCGAAAAAGAAGCTCGGCGGCACCCCGAGGGCATTCGCCGCCGCGACAATTCTGCTGGCGCTGATCCGGTTTTTCCCGTTCTCGTACTTCTGTACCTGCTGGAATGTAACGCCGAGCAGACCCCCGAGTTCCGCCTGACTCATCCGCTTCAGGCGACGCGCATTCTTGAGACGTGAGCCCGCGCGGACGTCAGCCTCATTTGGGCTTTTCTTGTGAGTTGCCACCATTCTGTCTTGCCACCAAAAGAATTGAACCGCCACGATAGATGCAAACTATGATTGCATCAACTGCTCGATAGTGAAACAACGAGGTCGGCAGTTCACATCCCTTCAAGACCTAAAAAGCTAGTAAATCGGTAGCCACCCAGGCTCATGTCGATCCGACGACGTTGAAGCGCACAGTAGGTCAGACGATAGCTATCGCGAAATCATCCAAGATTTGCGCCACTTCATTTCGAAAATCCAGCAGCGGTCCAGCAGCCGTTACCCTTAGTTTTGTAAGCGCGCGATCGAACAGGACGGCATTGGTTTCGCCATTCAAGCGAGAATCGTAAATGATCCCATCGGGTTTCTCGTCGTGAAGCCAGAGTGCTCTTGACCATTGCTGCCCGAGTTCGTGCGAAGCGGCACGGGCGGCATCAGTTGGAACCCGCATCCGCAGCATACCGTCCGAGCGCAGGTCCACGAGCCGAACAGGTTCAATGGTCGCGACAGAGGCGCAGGACACCTCCAGAAGCTCCCCAATACCGATAGGGAAGGTGCCCTTTGATCCGATCGCGCGCTCGCGCAAGACCGCTTCGGCGAAGCAGACCTTGATGCTGCTGCCGAAATAGACGACGCCGAAACGATCAGGAGGTGTCAGGGCAATTTCAGGATCACTGAAGCGGCTCGATTCGAAGCCGTAGCCAAGCGGATCGGGATACCGGCTTTGGTAGAGCCGGTACCACGATGCCACAGAGGTCAGTTCATGAATCACCAGTTCGCGCGAACCAAAGTCGGTTGGCGGAAGCAAGTTCGATGAGATGCTCAGGAGAAATCACCTTTGCCAATCGAGCGTGCTGCTCCCACTGCATCTTCGATCCTGCCGGCGCGCAGCATTTCGAGACCTGTTCGACCGCCAAGGCTACCGCTTTTCTGCAAAAGGAACCGGTACACCGCCCAGGGGTGCCCGTTCAAAGCCTCAAATAGTTGCGCGAGGCCACCAAGCAGTTGGCCGTCATCTCCAATCTGCCATTTTGGAAACCGCACGCCTCGCTTCGCTCCTTCGAGCCCGAGAACCTCGTGACGCTTGCGCTTTTTGTTCACCGTCTCCCGTGTGGAGCCGATCTCATCGGCAAACTCGTCTGCGGACAACATCTCGGGCCGCTTAAGGATCTCAGCGACACGCTCGCTTCCGCGCTGCTTTGCGGCCGCGAGGGCTATATCCAGCGCGTCCTTTTGTGGTGTGATTTCCTCGATCTCGATTTCGGGTTCTTCGTTCGAGGATCGAATGACATATGTCACACGAACAGTGCCTCCTGTGTTCTTGGCGCGCTTGACACCTTCGGAAACGCCAGAAAGCACTCGCGCAGCGGTCGCGCGGGCCGCTGCTTTCTTCTCAAAGAGTGGCTCCCATTTACCAGCATATCCAGTAATTAGATTGCCGCGACGCTCGGTGCGCTTGCGGGAACCACCTTTCTTATCGGTCATGGCCATAGGGCACCTCCGCATAGAATATGGAGTATCTCGTCAACTTCGTCAACTTCGTCAGCGAAATTCGATCGAACTTGAATAACAGGTGCGAAGGACAGCGGACGCAGGATATTGATGTTATTAAATGACATACCGCATAATGCGGTTTCTGCAAATAACCATTGAAGTCTCAAAGACTTAGGTTTGGCAGATTGGTGCCGCGGGTTCTAATCCCTTCAAGGCGATCGATTATTTTAGAGTGCCTTACTCATCGACCAAGAGGTGCGCTCCGCGATGAATTCCGCGAACGGTTTGACGTTCATGTGGACGCTCGCCTGTTCAAGGCCGGCCAAATAAGTTGACCGATCCTCAACCCTAACCACTGCCCATGGAAATCCACCTGAGGCGAACATGGCGTTCATTAGGAAGCGCGCCATCCGCCCGTTGCCGTCAGGATAGGGATGAACATAGCCTATCAACCAGTGGCCAAGGACTGCCCTGACCGCTGGTTCGATTTCCTTCTCCAGTAGATCGAACAGGGTCTCCATTCCATCCGGAACTGCTTCGGAACGCGGTGGTACATGCCATGATCCGCGAAGATATACAGTGTGGTTTCGATAGCCCGCGAGGGCGCTGGGTTTCAGGATACCTGCGGCTACGGAGGGACCGAACAGTTCGCGGTACCAATCCCTATGTTGCTTACGGATAACGGCTCCTGCCGGTGCACCGCGGAGAATCTCTGCAACAGATTCCTTCACGCTCTGAAATGCCTGCCAATAACCGCGTGCTGCCAGGGCGTCCCGGTTTTGCCTATCCTGCTGATCCACATCCGGATCCCACGTACCAGCGCGCACGCGATCAATGAGTTCCGGAGTAACGCTGTACCCTTCGATCGAAAGTGAATGGTATGCGTCGTTCTTGTATATGTCCTCGACCGATTTCATGAAAGCGACGGTGTCCGAGGGAAGTCCGGGTGCAGCAGGAAAAACATCGAGGACCGCCTGACGCTGGCTTTCCCATATAGCATTGAGACGCGCCACAATGGGAGATCCACCGACAGCTAAGGTGGAGACTTGCTGGTTTTGATCGAACGGGTCGGTCTCTCTAACGTCGTACATCGCGCCTTTCATCGTTTTCAAGATATCGTCGGCGAACTCGCCTTTTCCTATGCGCCGAAATGCCCCGGCCAGACGGCCTGCCACGGCCGAATGTCCTCCGTCGAGTAATCGACCGAGGACACCCGACACATCGCGCATGGATTTCAGCACGACCTGGGCTTCGATAGGTGATCTTTGGAAAAACGCTTCAGCAACTTTTACCAAGGCGGCGTCCGCAGTATAGAACCTCAATCCGTTTTTCTCGACGAGATCCTCGCGCGGTGGCATTTGCTTGGTCTTGAGATCGTAGATGGATGTGCCAAAAAGCAGTGATAAATTGTTGCCCGTTGCCTTTGGACTGTTGACAATCACCTGGGGCGGAATCGCAGTTGCTTCTGCGTGGAGTAGCATCGATTGTTCCGGTGACAGATGCCATTCCCTTCCAAAGCGGTCGTTGCAGTAGAGGGAGCAGAACTCCCAGAATGAAGCGTACCAAAGGGTTGTGTCGCCGTCTTGGGACTGGGGTCCCGTTGACATTTGCCAGCCGCGGATGACTTCTTGGAGAAATCCGCTCCGTGTAAGGCGCTCTCGGTGTAGTCGGCTGAACGCGTCGGACTTGAATATTCGACCCCCGCCATCCTGCAGGGTTTTGAGGGCTTGCAGGGCGTCAGCCAACTTTTCATTTGGTGTAGCCATTTTGGTTCTCACGACCTCGTTGTTCTTGCGCGAACTCACAATGCCGCGTCTCATGAGGCAACGCCTGTATCATTGCACGTTTTTGATGTGGTGTATATACGCGTGTTTAATGTTGAGTCAATACACGTTCTAGATGGTGATTCAATAAACGTTTTTGATGATGAGTCATAACACGTTTTTGATGTCGTGAGTCATCACAGCATTTCGTGTCGAGGTAAGCGGCCTGCATCAAAGTGAGCTGGTGGTGATTGGATTCTTACGGCAATGGATCGAACACAGGCGGGCGGTCCGCCGCCGTTGGCGGGCAGATGCCAGGCGGCTTGCCGCAACGGACCCGGTTGGTGCCTATTACGAGGCGCAGCGAAGAGCCGCCCGCAGCCGAGCATAAGGGAATGCCGGTGAGTACTGGCATTGGGCCAAGATTGCCAGCGAAGTCGCCCGCATCGAGCCGCGTGCCGAGATGGACTTCGAGGTCGTCAAGGCGATTGCCGATCAGGAACGTGCCGGTCGCCGCTGAACGCATGCCCGGTGCTTGGCGGAAAACATGTCTAGTTGACGCTGTAGCTGTGGTGCAGGTGAAGGCCTGTGCCGAACACCACCTGGCTCCTTCGGAGCAAACCAATCCCGCTCTTCATCGATGGTGTCCTGGACCAAGTCCGGATCTCCGTCGATCAACCCTCTGTCGGGGTCGGCTACCAAGCTGCCGTCGCTCGGCTTTGCTTCGCGATGATCGCGACCGTCCCCGGTCCTTTGAGGAGTCATCGAGCGGGATCGGCCCGCTCCGGACGGAGGTTTCTCACATGGCACAGGATCTTGCACTCGCTCAACGCCACGCTTTCGCACTTGCCCGCACCCTCATGGTCCCGGTCACGCTTTTAAGGTCCGGAAACGAGTTCGGCGTTCTTCCGAGCGACGAACTCGGTGACGGCGAGGTCGAGACCATCGCCGAATTCGATCCCTTCGAATACCCGATTGCGCGACATGGGCATTGATCCCTATCTGAATTCCTCGACTGTCAGGACCGTTCTTGCCCAGCGACTGGTCAGAAAGGTGTGCACCCACCACCCAGTCGTGGCCGCCGGAAATTGTCCTCATTGCCGCGGAACGGGTTATTCGGGACGAACGGTGGTCTACGAGATCCTGGAAATGTCGCCTGAACTCAAGCCACTCATTGATACTCAGGCAAGCGAGCAGGATATGAAGCGGCATATCATGACCTCGCTGATGACGGCTTCGCTTGGTCAGATCGTCAGGATCCGCGACCTCGATCAACAGGTTCATTTGCAATCGACGGCCGACACCATCGCCGACCTGATCGCCAATGATATTCGCGGCGCATTGAATGTGCCTTTGGTTGGGCCGCAGACGATTGAGGGGCTGGCTTTTACCGGCCCTGGCTTCGCCGCTTCATGGGATTCGGCACCGTCACAAAGACGTTGCCGCGTGCGGCCGGACAGTCCGTGGCCAGCAAGGTCGTAACCAAGTACATGCAAACTCCAGCGGCCGCTGGCCAGCCCGCGTCCACGACCTACTTCGATGAGAATGGTGTTGCGCGCCGAACTGTGGCGAACGCCTATGATCAAAACAACGCGAGCAAGCCCTATTCGGCGCTGAACACGGTCACCCGGGCGGATCATATCCCGGGAGACCCGACGCGGTCGCTTCGGGTCGTCCGCAGCTTTGACGATTAAGCACCTGGACGGTCTCCTCCGGCTCACGCAGGATGTGTATTGCGATGGTAATGCCCCCTCCACAGGGAAGGACAATATCGAAGAAGGGCGACCCGTCGCCAACTTTGACCACTCGGTCCTGCCCGGCCTCGATTGCCAACAACGCTTCGAACGCAACCGCTGCATCCACGCACCCGCCTGAGACATAGCCGGCGTAACGGCCATCAGCCGCAACCACGACCTGCGAGCCGAGCGCACGGGCAGCACCGTCACGGATTTCAACGAGTGTGGCCATCGCCACCTGGGTTTCTGCATGACAAATGAGCGCGAACTCCAGAAGTGCCCTAGCATCGTCCGCGACAGGCACCCTGATGGGTGCCGGCAGTTTGAGGCACTCAAGGGAATGGCACTGACCACCAAGTGATTTGAGATAGGCGATGATGTCCGCACGATCTTGCACCCTGGCCACGCTGACAGTCGTGCGCGTGCCACGCCCCAACTTTGTCGGGCCCGCCAGATAGTTGTCGAGGGCGTCTTCGGTCCAATTGAGACGGGAGTTCGAAAGCGCCGTGGAATAACAATAGCCTTCTACAGCTGCAGTATCCGGGCCGACGACGCCATTTAGCGGAGGGCCGGACTTGTCTCGGCTTGAATCGAGTGACAGCTGGAACAACGGCGAAAAAGCTGCTGACCTCGAGTTGGATCGCCTAAGTCGGACGCCGCAGCCAGGTCCGCAATGCAGGCTGTTGCAATGAGCAGGATCGAACGCAGCGCATGCAGCATGATTAAGCTTTCAGTTCTTCTGGATTGATCGGCAAAATTCTGACGCGCTTGCCTGTCGCCGCGAAAATGGCGTTGGTCACAGCAGGGAAGGTGGCAGAGGTCGCTGCCTCGCCGATGCCTCCGGGCGCCTCGGCACTTCGGACGATGTGGGTTTCGACATGGGGTGCTTCGTCGATACGAAGGGGCAGATAAGTGTCGAAATTGCTTTGCTCGACGCGGCCTTGGGCGAAGGTGATTGCGCCGTAGAGGGCTGCCGTCAGGCCATAGAGTGCGCCACCTTCCATCTGGGCGGCGATCGTATCCGGGTTGACTGTCAGGCCGCAGTCGACCGCGGTCACGATGCGTGTCACGCGAACTGTTCCATCTGTCGCCACCGACACATCGGCAATCATGGCGAGATAGCTTCCGAACGCGAACTGAACCGCGACGCCGCGACCCTGGCGCTCGGGTAGTGCCGTGCCCCAGCCCGCCTTTTCAGCCGCGAGTTCGAGCACGGCCAGCGCGCGCGGATTTTCCGAGAGCAGCCGCCTACGAAAATCGACGGGATCGGCCTTCGCCGCTGCGGCCAGTTCGTCGATGACACTCTCGACCACGAAGATGTTGTGGGACGGCCCGACCCCGCGCCACCAGCTTGTCAGCACGCCCTGCGGCTCCACCTGCTTGAACTCGACATGGATCGCTGGGAACTTGTAGGGAGGATGGGCGGCGCCCTCGACACCGTCAGGGTCGACGCCGTTCTGCATGGCGCCGGGTGCAATGCGAGCAAAAATCGAGGATCCCGAAACGCGATGGCTCCAGGCGACCGGATTGCCTTCGGTATCGATGCCCCCTGATATTCGGTCGTAATAATAGGGTCTGTAGTAGCCGTGCTGGATGTCTTCTTCGCGGCTCCAGATAACCTTGACGGGGCCCTTGACCTGTTTTGCGATCTTGACGGCGTGGGCAATGCCGTCAACTTCCAGCCGGCGCCCGAAACCGCCTCCCACAATGTGATTGTTGATGATGATCTTCTCGGGCGCAAGGCCTGTAACCGCGGCGGTCGCCTGCTTTGCGGAGGACATGTTCTGCGTTCCGACCCATAATTCGCATGCATCCTCGCGCACGTGAACGGTACAATTCATCGGCTCCATTGCCGTATGAGCAAGGAAAGGCAGTTGATACACGGCGTCCAGGCGCACTGCGGCGTTCGCAAGCGCTGCTGTCACGTCTCCCTCACTGCGTGCCACGGCTCCCGCTTGTTGCGACGCTTCTTCAAGTCGCCGCAGGATCTCCGCCTGTGACACGGTGCTGTTCGGACCGTCTTCCCATTCGATGGACGCGGCCTCTAGGCCCTTCTTGGCCGCCCCGGTGTGGTCTGCAACGACCGCCACGGAATCGTCCGTGATGACGACCTGCCGCACGCCTTTGATGGCCAACGCTGCCGGCTCATTCACAGACTTCGGCTTCCCGCCCAGGACAGGCGATATCGCGATGGCCGCAATCTTGGTCCCGGGCGGAGAGGCGACGATGCCATATTCCAACGAGCCATTTGTCTTCCCGCGCGTGTCGAGGCGTTTCGCGGATGTCCCCAGGAGCCTGAACTCGGAAGGCTGCTTGAGTTTTACGGATTCCGCCGGGGGGGTTGGAAGAGAGGCGGCCATGTCGACCAGTTCACCGTAGGCCCGTCTTGTGCGCCCATCCGGGTTCACAACGAATCCTTGCTCGGTACGGCACGACGCGACGTCGACATTCCATTCCCTGGCTGCGGCCTGCATCAGGAGCTTCCGCGCTGTCGCGCCGGCTGTTCGCAACGGTGTCCAGAACGCACGGATCGATGTCGATCCTCCTGTCATCTGTCGGCCGAGCATGGGATGCCCGTAGAGTGCTTCGTTGACGGGTGCATGCTCGATCTTCACTTCCTCCAGGCTGACGTCCAGCTCTTCCGCGATCAGCATGGCCTGTGCGGTATAGATCCCTTGGCCCATTTCCACTTGAGGCATGACGAGGGTGACGAGGCCTTTGCGGTCTATCCGGATAAAGGCGTTGGGTGCGAAGTCGGTGACTGCGAGAGCTGTGGTTGGAACAGGTCCGAGACTGACGATAAGACCGCCGCCGAGCGCTGCGCTCACCTTGAGGAAATTGCGTCGGTTCAATCGGGGGCCAGCGAGCTTGTTCGACATGATCCATCCTCCTGTCATGCGCTTGCGAGTTTGATAGCTGCGCGGATGCGCTGGTAGGTTCCGCATCGACAGATGTTCCCGGACATCGCGTTATCGATATCTTCGTCAGTCGGCTTTTCAATGTCAGAGAGCAGCGCGGCGGCGGACATGAGCTGACCCGACTGGCAATAGCCGCATTGGGGCACGTCCAGCTCTATCCAGGCGTCCTGAAGCACTTTCCCGTGCGCAAGCGTCTCAAGGGCCTCTATCGTCGTGATCTGGGTGTCGGCGACACTATCGATCGGGGTGACGCAAGACCGGGTCGCAACTCCATCGACATGCACGGTGCAGGCGCCGCAAAGCGCTTGCCCGCAGCCAAACTTCGTGCCCATCATGCCAAGCACGTCGCGAATGACCCACAGCAGCGGCGTGTCGCCATCTACATCGACTGAATGGGGCTGTCCATTGATCTGGAGGGTGAATGCCATGCGCCTGCTCCGTTGAAGACCTGAAGGTCGGCGGAACATGGCGCGTTTATTGACGCGGATAAACTTATGTCTGCTGCACTTGTTATATAGTGTAGGTAAACAATCGGTGTGATGGCGAACCGGGCGGTTGTCGCAGTTACTTCAACACCGCATCTCGGTTCAACTGATCGATGACCGTCTCAGCTCTGCGCAGGCATCGATGAAGGCACGCAGCTTCGGCTGCGACTGTGCCGCCTTGGTGAAATAGAGAAACAGTCCATCCGTCCCCGGTGAATAGTCCAGCAGGACAGGTTCGAGCTGCCCGGCAGCAACCCGGTGCGACGCGTGGTACGTCGAGGAATAGATCAGACCCTGGCCTCGTGCTGCGAGCCTTTGCATCAGCTCTCCGTCGTTCACGGTTACCGGACCGGTGGGCTCGATGCTTATGTTTTGCCCGTTCTCCAGAAATTCCCAGCGATAGATGTCACCCTTTTCGGGTCGACGAAATCGGATGCAGTTATGCTTGGCCACGTCTGCAGGGATCATGGGGCGGCCATGTTTGCGGAAATACTCCGGGGACCCGAACACCGCCCAATGGAAATGCGGGGAAAGCCTCACCGCAATCATGTCCTGAGCGATATACGGCCCAATGATGATCCCCGCATCGTAGCCGCCCGCCACGAAATCATGATGTCTATTGCTGACAGTGATATCGACCTGAACGTTGGGCCAGGCAGCACAGAAATCGGGCAAAATGGGCTCGATGATGAAGGGCACGGCAAGGCGTTCCACAAGGAGTTTCAGAGTGCCAGAAGGTTCGTTGGATGCGCCCGAGGCTTGGTTCAGACTGGTCTCGATCACCTGCGCGGCAGGCGCAATGTCGGCCAGAAGCGCTTCACCAGCCTCCGTCAGTGAGATCCGTCGAGTGGTTCGGTGAAAAAGTGGCGTGCCCAATCGCCGTTCAAGCTTCTGTAGCGCCTGACTTATCGCTCCAGGTGTCACCTCAAGCTCCAGCGCTGCCTTTCGAATGCTTTGCCGTTTCGCGATCGCCAGGAATTCAGCCAATCCATCAAATGGGTTCTTACGGCCCATGTTTCCTCTCGTAATCGACTTGCCGACGCTCCGGCCTTTATAGGTTTCTTTGTAAAATCAACGGCTTGCATTTTAGGACGCCGACAAAGAGTGCCGGTCCGTCGGTCCGAATCCTTATCAAGACCTTTGGCCTGCTTTTCCGAGACAACCCTGGCATCACGGAAGGTAATGGGAAGGCAATGAGTCTACCAAGACCGCTGCCTTCCCAAGGATGTAGCATCAGACGCCCAAACTCACTAGCGCTTCACCGCCTGGTTGCTCTCGGAATGTGCA
>DATGWU010000137.1:0-1535 GCA_035299345.1 Rhizobium sp. | reverse complement strand
GAGATCGATTTTTCCGCAGCACTCGCCCTTCCACCTTCAATGCGGGTCCGGCTCAACAACGAGACGCCGCTGGTGGCGCAGGCGCTCGCGCGGCGGGTCGACCGGGACGGCGACGCCCCCTTCCGCTCGCTCGCCGCCCTTTCGCTCGGTCACTCCATCGGCCTCGGCATCGCCCGGCGGGGCGCGGGGGGCGATATCGAGGTGAGCGCGCCGAATTTCGGGCACATGCTGAACGCCGCCGACGGCAAGCTCTGCCGTTGCGGCTCGCGCGGCTGCATCGAGGCGTCGGCCGGTTTCTACGGCATCCTCAGGACCGCCTTCGAAGTGCCGCCCGACACCATACCGGCGAAGTTCGTGCCGCTCGCCGAGATGGACAAGATCGCGCTTCGGGCCCGCCAGGGTCACCGCATGTCGGAATATGCCTTCCGGCAGGCGGGGCTCGCGATCGGCCAGGGGCTTTCGCGGATGCTGAGCCTCTTCGGCGACATGCCGGTCGCGATCGCCGGCCACGGCACGCGCTACATGGACCTCCTGTCGCGCGGGCTGGAAGAAGGGTTGCAGCAGTCGCTGCACGTGCGCATCTACGGCACGCCGAAGATCACCGTCGTCGCCGACGAGGCGACGCTCGTCTTCGAGGGCCATGTCGAACGGGCGCTCGCCGAGATCGACCACGACGTGGCGGGCCTGAGGGCCGAAGAGGCGACGGCGTAAAGCGCCCTGGACAACGGCGGCTGCGGCTTCTCGCGGCCTTGCCGCCGCCTGTATCCGGACGTAAGACTTGCCACACGGAATGATCGTCCTGTTCCCGTGATTCCCGCCGCACCTGCGGCCGGCGGAAACGGTGCGGGCGGCGACCTCACCGGAGGAGGACCGATGTCCACGGCAGCCTATGTCTTCGATGCCTACGGCACCCTGTTCGACGTGCATGCCGCGGTACGCCGCCATGCCGAACGGGCCGGGCCGGACTACCAGATCTTCTCCGAGATGTGGCGGGCGAAACAGCTCGAATATTCCTGGGTGCGCACGCTGATGGGCGCCTACCGCGACTTCTGGCGCCTGACCGAAGAGGCGCTCGACTACACCTTCGAGCGCTTTCCCGGCGTCGACCGGAAGCTCAGGGCCGACCTGCTCGCCGCCTACTGGACGCTCGACTGCTATCCGGAAGTGCCGGCGGTCTTGAAGGACATCAAGGCGCACGGCGCGAAGGTGGCGATCCTCTCCAACGGTTCGCCGCTGATGCTCGCCGCGGCGGTGAAGAACGCAGCCCTCGAAACGGTGATCGACGACGTCTTTTCCGTCGACGCACTCGGGCTCTACAAGACCGCACCCGCCGTCTACGAGATCGTCACCACCACCTACCGGCTCTATCCCGACGCGGTCTCCTTCCAGTCGTCGAACCGCTGGGATGCCGCCGGCGCGAAGAAGTTCGGCTTCCGCACCGTCTGGGTGAACCGCAGCCGGATGCCGGACGAGTACCGGGATTTTCCGCCCGACCTCATCCTGCCCTCGCTCGAAAGCCTCTGACATGGCGTGGT
>DATGWU010000136.1:0-2709 GCA_035299345.1 Rhizobium sp. | reverse complement strand
GCTCTCGGAATGTGCAAGCGCCTGCAGCCACTGGAGCTCATTTGACGACTCCGCCTTCTCCATCGGAGTAGTTCACCGGCATCCAGTCGAACTGGTCGTCCTGGGCCAGGACGTTGCCGATGCCTGGAAAAGCGATGTGAGCGCCAGCGACGAAGTAGCCCTCTGCCACGGCCTCGGCGAAGGCTTGGCGGCGAGACCGTACCGCAGACGGCCGATCGACGTCGAACTCGATTGTCACATCGGGCTGTTTGAACTGTACGATGTCGCCGTGTGTAATATCGCCCCAGAACACCAGCTTTCTGCCGCCGCTCTCTACCGCGATAGAGCTGTGGCCTGGGGTATGCCCGGTGCGCAGGATCGAACGAAAACCCGGCAGAACCTCAGCATTATCACCAAAACTGACGATTTTGCTCTGCTGAAGATAGGGCCGTAGGCACTCCTCCGCCTCCTGAAATAGCTGCTGGCTCAGGCCTTTCGGTCGCGCATCTTTGGGAGTCTTCAACCAGAATTCCATTTCGCGCTCAGGAACATGAAGGATCGCGTTTTCGAAGACGCGTTTCCCGTCCTGAACTAAGCCACCGGAGTGATCGGTGTGGACATGCGTCAGGATGATGTGATCGATCTGGGATGGCTTGTAACCGGAAGCCCTGAGGTTGCTGACCAAAAGGCCTACCTCGTTGCCGAGGTAGTGTCCGGTTCCCGCATCGATGAGCACCAGGCTTTTGCCATCATTGACCACGAAGGCGTTCACGGACGTGTCTGTCGGAATGTCTCGGTGGGCCCCGCGCAACAGCCGAGCGGCATCCTCGGCGGCAACATCGCGATACATTTGAGGAAGCGGCAGAGGCAAGGTGCCATCCAGCAGTGCCGTGATTTCCAGATTTCCGAGCGCCATTCGGTAAAACCCAGGCGATTGAAAGTGCTGCTTGGCAGCAGCCGCGGCGGCAATAGAGGGAGCGCTTGTGACAGCTGCGATGGCCGCCAGCGTCGAAGCTCCCTTGAGAACGTCTCGTCTCGTTACGTTGTTCATGACTGTCCTTCTTTCATCTGCGCCACGCGGCTATAACGCGATGCGCGGCGTTTGCGAGAGGAAGGTAGGCGGGGGAAGCTTTGGCGATTAGACCCCGAGCCTGGACCTCTTTGTCAAGGATCTGGCTACAATCAGTGAGCCTCGCCCAGCCTCTCAGGAGAGCTGCAACACCTCGTCGAGGTGCTCGGTCAGGTAGTCGATGAATACTCTTACCTTAAGCGGTTGGACGCGTCCGCCGGCTCTCACGGCGTACAAAGTGGCGCTGGGGCCGGACCATTCGGGGAGGATGCGCAAGACATCGCCGGAGGCGACAGCCGTATGCACCAGATGGGGATTGGTGAGCTGGATGCCTTGTCCCCGGATCAGGAACTCGAACAGTGCCTCCGGGTCGGTGGCGACAACCGCCGGATTGATCGGATAGTCGACGACCTCGGCCTCTCTTGTAAGCGGCCATGAATGCTCCGGCCGACCATAGAACAATTGCGTCACAAGGCAGGCATGATCCTTCAAGCGCGAAGGATGCTCCGGGATACCATGTTCTTGAACATATCTCCGGGACGCGTAGAGGGCCGTGGGAATGTACGCCAGACGGCGGGCGGCGAGATTGGAATCGGGCATCGCACCGTTCCACAGGCGACAGGCCACGTCGATGTCTTCGTGGAGGATGTTCTTGACATCGTGATCGAGCATGAGCTGCAGCTTGACCTCCGGATAGGCATTGCGGAAGCCAACCAGAAGCGGCGCAAGGGCTTTGGTCACGAGCCAGTGAGGTGCCGTGACCCTCAGCCAACCCGAAGGTGTGCCATGCACTTGTTCGACCGCGCTTTCGGCATCGCCGATCAGACGGGCGAGATCACGGCATCGCTCGAAATAGATCGACCCGGCTTCTGTCAGCCGAATGTTTCGCGTGGTTCGATGCAGCAGCTTCACGCCGAGCCTGTGTTCGAGGTCCTGCACCTTCTTGCTGACCCGCGCCTTCGACGTTCTCAGACTCTCCGCCGCGGCGGTGAAGCTGCCCCGCTTGACCACTTCGATGAAGGCCATTGTGTCACTCATGTCGCGAAGCATCGCAGACCATCCTCAGATTCTTGAAGCCGCCGCCGTGTGCGGCAGAAGGGCAACTTGGGAGGCAGATGGGGTTAGCCGCCCGACATATCCAGATAGGACAGGCACATGCGGATGAGCTGCTCGCGGATGGTCTCCTGCTCTGCCAGTGGCAGATCTCGTTCGAAGACGTTTTTCTCACGGTTCCGAGGTGGAACGGGCCTGGCGCGGCTTTTCCGGGCTTTGAGGTGGCGCGGTGGGGAGGAGACGTCCATATGCGAATCCAAAAGGCGAATGATCGTTCATATGACCCTGGTTGCGACACCATGCGGACACGAAGCTATTCAGCCCTAGTCTGGCTCGGCTCAGCGGGCAAGGCGCTTCCGCAAGCCTGCGGTAACGCCTTTGCCTGCGAGGGCATCAATTGATCCAGCCGAACCTGCCCAAACCGCTCCATCAACAGGCTTTCCGCTTGCTGCATCGTCTCCGCCAGCGCGGCATTGACGGTCCCTTCGATCCTGCATTCGGGATGCCTCCCACGCGAGCCGATGGCAAAGAGCGTCGGCCGCTCGAGTGCTTCATAAATGGCTAGTAGCGTGATCTCCTCAAGGGGCCGCGCGAGTTGCCAACCCCCG
>DATGWU010000135.1:0-19651 GCA_035299345.1 Rhizobium sp. | reverse complement strand
GACGATCGCGCCGACGAGAGAGATCGCAATCGCTACCTTCAGCGAGGTGAAGAGATAGGGCATCGAGGCCGGCCAGCGCAGCTTCCAGAAGATCTGTGAGCGGCTGGCATTATAGGTGTGCATCAGGTCGAGCAGGATCGTGTCCGGGCTTCTCAATCCCTTCACCATGCCCACGACGATCGGGAAGAAGGAGAGATAGGTGGAGATCAGCGCCTTCGGCAACAGGCCGGAAACGCCGATCGAGTTCAAGACCACGATGATCATCGGCGCGACCGCGAGGATCGGGATCGTCTGGCTGGCAATGACCCACGGCATGAAGGAGCGGTCCATGGCGCGGTTGTGCACGATCGCGACCGCCAGCAGCACGCCGAGCAGCGTGCCGATGCCGAAGCCGGCGAGCGTCGCCGAGAGCGTGATCCAGGCGTGATAGACGAGGCTGCGCTTGGAGGTGATCGCCTTGCCGACCGTGGTATCCCAAAGCTCGACGGCAATCTGGTGCGGCGCGGGCAGGACCGGCCGTTCCTGGTTGAAGGTGCGCTCGACCACCTGTTCGAAGGTCACCGTCTCGCCGGCGCGCGCGGCCTGGTCGCGCACGAAGGGTGCGTTCAGGTAGGCGACGAAAAGGTGCCAGATGACGAGGATGGCGAAGAGGACGGTCAGGATAGGCAGGATGCGGTCGCGGAAGTAGGAGGGGGAGGTCATGGGCTCTCCTCCGCCGTCAGGAGTTGTCGTAGGAGAGGGGCCTTCCTCCCCAAGGGAACACTATTCATCATAGCTATGTCCCGCCTTCAGGCCTTCGCGGACGCGGTGGGCTATTCGCAAGAACTCCTCCGTCTCGCGGATGTCGAGCGGGCGCTCCTTCGGCAGCGTCGAATGGATGATGTCGGTGACGCGGCCGGGCCGCGGGCTCATGACGACGATCTTGGTCGAGAGATAGACCGCTTCGGGGATCGAATGGGTGACGAAACAGATGGTCTTGTTGGTCGCCGCCCAGAGCTTCAGCAGCTGTTCGTTCAGGTGGTCGCGGACGATTTCGTCGAGGGCGCCGAAGGGCTCGTCCATCAGCAGCAGGTCGGCGTCGAAGGCGAGCGCGCGGGCGATCGAGGCGCGCTGCTGCATGCCGCCGGAGAGCTGCCAGGGGAATTTCTTGCCGAAGCCGGTGAGGTTGACCAGCTTCAGCGTTTCCTCGATGCGCCGCTGCTGCTCCTCCCTGCCATATCCCATGATCTCCAGCGGCAGGGCGATGTTCTTCTCGATCGTCCGCCATGGATAGAGGGCCGCCGCCTGGAAGACGTAGCCGTAGGAGCGGTCCTTGCGGGCGTTTTCCGGCGTCATGCCGTTGACGGTGATGTCGCCGGAGGTGTGCTTTTCGAGGTCGGCGATCACCCGCAGAAAGGTCGTCTTGCCGCAGCCGGAGGGACCGATGAAGGAGACGAAGTCACCCTTCTCGACCTCGAGATCGACGTTCGACAGGGCGTGGACCGGACCGTCATTGGTCTGGAAGACCAGACTGAGGTCCTTGGCGGAGACGACGGAGGAGGGTGCAGTCATGCGTTGGAACCATTCGGCTTTCTTGCAAAGGCATCAGGCCTCTTGCATTCTGTCAATGAGGCGCCGCGAAGAAGCGGCGAAAGGGAAACGGCGGAACGGCCGCCAGGGAGAAGAGGTCGCGACCATGGAAGCATCATCGAAACCCACCTGCCGCATCGTCAAGCCCGGCAACACCTATGACGGCAAACAGGGGCTCAGCTATTTCGAGGGGATCGCGGCGGAGACGGTCGGCTCGAAGGGCATCTGCATGCACCTTCTGACGATGCCGCCCGGAGCGCGCGCCAAGGCGCACCTGCACGAGAGCCATGAAACCGCGATCTACTGCCTCTCCGGCCAGGCGCATACCTGGTACGGCGACCGGCTGGAAAACCATGTGATCCTGCACGCGGGCGAGATGTTCTACATCCCGGCCGGCGTGCCGCACCTGCCAGCGAACCTTTCCAGCACACCGTGCTCGGCGATCATCGCCCGCACCGACCCGAACGAGCAGGAGAGCGTCGTGCTGTTGCCCGAACTGGATGGGCTGGTGGAGGTTTGAGGTTACCCTTCTCCCCGACGGGGAGAAGGTGGGGTGGCCTGCACCCCCCTCTGTCCTGCCGGACATCTCCCCCACAAGGGGGGAGATCGGTTCTGCGACGCGTCGCGACCCCACCCTCCCCTTGAGGGGGAGGGTCGGAGCAAAGCTCCGGGGTGGGGTGATGTATGAGCCGCCAACGCGAACTTCTGAAGCCGAACTCGTCGCCTGGATCACCCCCACCCGCCGCTTCGCGGCGACCTCCCCCCTCAAGGGGGAGGTGTGGCGAGTGGTCAGCCGCCTCCGATCTCCCCCCTTGTGGGGGAGATGCCCGGCAGGGCAGAGGGGGGTGGATCGCACCGGGAACGCCATGCTTCGCTTCACACCCCCGTCGCCGGAATGCCGGTGCGCTCGACCTTGCGGGGGGCGACCAGTTCCTTCCAGGTGGAGAGCGCCTTGTTGACAGCCTGGAACGGCTCGCGCCTGACGAACTCGCCATGGCCCTCGCGCGTCTTGACGGTTGCTTCCTCGATCGTGACCATGCCGCGGGTGAGCGTGAAGCGCGGCAGGCCGGTCACCTGCTTGCCCTCGAAGACGTTGTAGTCGATCGCCGACTGCTGGGTGCCGGCCGAGATGGTCTTCGAGCGCTTCGGGTCCCAGACCACGATGTCGGCGTCGGCGCCGACGAGGATCGCGCCCTTCTTCGGATACATGTTGAGGATCTTGGCGATGTTGGTCGAGGTGACGGCGACGAACTCGTTCATCGTCAGGCGGCCGGTCGCAACCCCATAGGTCCAGAGCATCGGCATGCGGTCTTCGAGCCCGCCGGTGCCGTTCGGGATTTTGGTGAAGTCGTCGACGCCGAAGCGTTTTTGGTCGGTGGTGAAGGCACAGTGGTCGGTCGCCACACAGGAGAGCGAACCCGATTGCAGGCCGGCCCAGAGGCTATCCTGATGCTGCTTGTTGCGGAAGGGCGGGCTCATGACGCGGCGGGCGGCGTGGTCCCAGTCCTTGTTAAAGTATTCGCTGTCGTCGAGCGTTAGGTGCTGGATCAGCGGCTCGCCATAGACGCGCATGCCCTTCTGGCGGGCCCGGCGGATCGCTTCATGGGCCTGTTCGCAGGAGGTGTGGACGACGTAGAGCGGAACACCCGCCATGTCGGCCAGCATGATCGCACGGTTGGTCGCTTCGCCCTCGACCTCGGCCGGCCTCGAATAGGCGTGCGCTTCGGGTCCGTTGTTGCCTTCCGCCAAGAGCTTGGCGCACATGGCGGCCACCACGTCGCCGTTTTCCGCATGGACGAGCGGCAGCGCGCCGAGTTCCGCGCAGCGCGAGAAGGAGGCGAACATCTCGTCGTCGTTCACCATCAGCGCGCCCTTGTAGGCCATGAAGTGCTTGAAGGTGTTGATGCCCTTGTCCTTGACGACGGTCTCCATCTCGTCGAACACGCGCTTGTTCCAGCCGGTGATCGCCATGTGGAACGAATAGTCGGCGTTGGCACGGCTCGTCTTGTTGTGCCACATCTGGAGTGCGTCGAGGAGCGACTGGTCGGGGGCGGGCAGACAGAAGTCGACGACCATGGTCGTGCCGCCGGCAAGACCGGCGCGCGTGCCGCTCTCGAAGTCGTCGGAGGAATAGGTGCCCATGAACGGCATTTCGAGGTGGACGTGCGGGTCGATGCCGCCCGGCATGACGTAGCAGCCGGAGGCGTCCAGCACCTCGTCGCCGGAAAGGTTCGGGCCGATCTCGACGATCACGCCGCCCTCGATCCTGACGTCCGCCTCGTAGGTGAGATCGGCGGTGACGACCGTGCCGCCTTTGATGACTGTGCTCATTGGTCCCGTTCCCTTGAACTTGTTCGAACTTTTCAGTTTCGCATCGTCACGACGTATTGATTGGCCTCAAGTCGTTTTCGCGCCTTGGCTATCTCTTCAGGCAAAAACAGACTTGCCCACCTCCTGTCCTCCACGACCAAGGCCTCGACAGTGAGATCAAGGCGGTTGGCGAGCATCAATGCTGTATAGCCCTGAGATCGAGACTCCGCGTTGATTAGCGTTTTGGCTGTTGCGAGCCCCCCGCGAGCATTCAGCATATTCAGAAAGATCGTGGCGCTATACTTCGCTTCGGATTTTGCGCGTTTGTAGATGTCGAACATAGCCGCTTCAAACTTTTGCTCTAGCGGCGAGGTGGCCTTCACTCCACAATCTCCGCGGTTTCCAGCACCGCGTGGAAGAGCACGTCGGCGCCGGCGGCGGCCCATTCCCTGGAGATGTCCTCCGCCTCGTTGTGGCTGAGGCCGCCGACGCAGGGGCACATGACCATGGTCGCGGGTGCGACCTTGGCCGCCCAGCACGCGTCGTGGCCGGCACCGGAGATGATGTTCATGTGGCTGTAGCCGAGCCGTTCGGCGGCCTTGCGGACACGCTCCACCAGCACCGGGTCGAAGGTGACGGGATCGAAATGCCCGACCGCCTCGACCGAGCAGCCGACGCCGAGCGCCTCGCAGATGACGGGCGCCTCCTTCTCGATCCGCGCGCGCATGGCGTTGAGCTTGGCGAGGTCGGGGGTGCGGATGTCGACGGTGAAGACGACCTTGCCCGGCAGCACATTGCGGGAGTTGGGAGAGAAGAACACTTGCCCGACGCCGCCGACGGCGCCCGGCTGGTTCTCCATCGCGACCGTCTGCACCATTTCCATGATGCGGGACATTGCGAGGCCGGCATTGACGCGCATCGTCATCGGCGTCGAGCCGGTATGGGCCTCTCTGCCTGTCAGGGTGAATTCCAGCCACCAGAGGCCCTGACAGTGGGTGACGACGCCGATCTGCCTGTCTTCGGCCTCGAGGATCGGTCCCTGCTCGATGTGATATTCGAAATAGGCGTGCATCTGCCTAGCGCCGACCTCTTCGTCGCCCTGCCAGCCGATGCGCTTCAACTCCTCGCCGTAGGTCTTGCCTTCGGGGTCCTTGCGGTCATAGGCGTAGTCCAGCGTGTGGACGCCGGCGAAGACGCCGGAGGCGAGCATGGCCGGCGCAAAGCGCGCGCCTTCCTCGTTGGCCCAGTTGGTGACGACGATCGGGTGCTTCGTCTTGATGCCGAGATCGTTCATCGAGCGGACGACTTCGAGGGCGGAGAGCACGCCGAGCACGCCGTCGAACTTGCCGCCGGTCGGCTGGGTGTCGAGATGGGAACCGACGTAGACGGGCAGCGCATCGGGGTCGGTGCCGGGGCGGGTCATGAACATGGTGCCCATCTTGTCGACGCCCATGGTGAGCCCGGCCTCGTCGCACCACTTCTTGAAGAGATGGCGGCCTTCACCGTCGGCGTCGGTCAGCGTCTGGCGATTGTTGCCGCCGGCGACGCCGGGGCCGATCTTCGCCATCTCCATGAGTGAATCCCACAGGCGATCGCCGTTCACGCGCAAATTCTCGCCGGGTGCAGCCGTCATTGCAAAGTCCTCACCAGTTTTTCGACGGGGCCATGCAAGGCGCATGCCCTCTTTTTTGTTCCCGTGGTCCCCGGCGGCCTCGTCGTGCCTTGTCCGGTGTCACATCCCTAGTTGCCTTTGTCAGACAACTGACGGATAATTTGACCGATTGGTAAACATTACTACTTCCATCGCCGCACTCAAGCCGGAAAAATCAAAAAGACACGACAATTTGGCGGGCAATTGCCGAAAAGATGTGCAGCGGAAAAAGACGGTGACGGCAGCGGCCGAGGGGCGACAGGAGGAACGGCATGGCGATACCGAGGGCGGCACAAACGCAGCGCCGGACGCGCATCCAGGAGGAGAAGGAGGAGGTCATCCTCGAAGCCGCCCTGGACGTATTTTCCCGCCGGGGTTTCCGTGGTGCGACCATCGATCAGATCGCCGAGGTTGCCGGCATGTCGAAGCCGAACCTGCTCTATTATTTCCGCACCAAGGAAGCGATGCACCGCACCCTGATCGACCGGGTCCTCGATACCTGGCTCGAACCGCTGCGCGCCTTCGACGCGGAAGGCGATCCGGAGGAGGAGGTGCGCTCCTACATCCGGCGGAAGCTGGAGATGGCGCGCGATTTTCCGCGCGAGAGTCGTCTCTTCGCCAACGAGATCCTGCAGGGCGCGCCGAACATCGAGGACGTGCTCAAAGGCCCGCTGAAGGCGCTGGTCGACGAGAAGGTCGAGGTGATCCGAAGCTGGATAGGCGCGGGCAAGATCGTCGACTGCGATCCCTACCACCTGATCTTCTCGATCTGGTCGACGACCCAGCACTATGCCGATTTCGATGTCCAGGTGCGTGCCGTTCTCGGTGAAGGCCGGGCCTGCGACGACCGTTTCGAGGATGCGGCGCGGTTTCTCGAGGCCTTCTTCGTGCGCGGGCTCATTCCGGCGACCGGCCGCTGATCAGTCCGGCAGCCGCGCCATCAGGAGGAGACCGCCCGCTGTGACCAGCGCGCCGGCGAAGACGGAGGCTGAAGCCCAGCCGTGGCCGATCAGGCCTTCCAGGATGATGATGAAGGTCGGTGTGAGATAGCCGTAGCCGAGCACCTTCGGCGCGGGCAGGCGCATCGACGCGAACTGCAGCAGGAAGAAGGTGATGCCGGTGGTGACGACCGCGAGATAGATCGCGGCAAACCAGACGAAGCCGGGCAGGGCGGCGTAATCGATGCTCAGGAGCTGCGGCGTCGCCGGAATCAGGATGAAGAAGAGGGTGCAGACGGTCGCCCAGAAGACGAAGACGATCGCCGGCTCGCCGCGATTGAAGCGGCGGAGCAGCGGCACATAGGCTGCGTGGCAGAGCACGCCGACGAAATAGATGAGTTCGCCACGGCCGACGTCGAAGGCGAGGAGGGCCGCAAGGTCACCACGGAAAATCACCCATATCGCGCCGACGGCGGCCAGCAACAGGCTCAGCAGCACGTCGGGCCGGGTGCGCTGACGCATCAGCATCCAGGCGAAGACGGCGCTTGCGAGCGGCATCAGTGTGAACACCGCGCCGGTCGCCACGGGTGCGGTGAACTGCAGCGCGACGAACATGGTGACCATGTAGACGGCCATCAGCAGGCCGAGGACGAAGAAGCGCGCCGGCTCGGACGGCAGGCGGAACCGGTGGCGGAACACGCCGAAACACAAGGTCCCGATCACGGCGACGGTCGCCCCATAGCGGACCGCCTGCAACGCGATCGGCGGCATCGAGCGTGTGGCAAGACCGCCGATCGAGAAGGACGAGGCGATCAGCATGGCAAAGAGCAGCATCGCCAGATGGGCCAGCAGCTTCTGCCGTCCCGTGGCGTGAATATTATGCCTGTTTGCAGACGTTTGATCTTTCGTCATCACCATTCCCTGCCGATCGCGACGCACGCCGCGGCACCGCCGTAGCATGGCGCGGCGGTGGCCGGAAGAACCGAATTCGGGGCGAGCCTCGTGCCGGGAGCCGGCGGACACCGGTCAGCGCAGGCGGAGAATCATCGCACCGGCGGCGATGATGAGTGCTGCGGCGATCCTCGTGCGGCCGACCTTTTCCTTGAGTACGAGCCCGGAGATCGCCGCGCCGAACAAGATCGACGTCTCTCTCAGAGCCGCGACGACCGCAACGGGCGCGAGCGTCATCGCCCAGAGCGCGATGCCGTAGGAGGAGAGCGTCCCGATGCCGCCGATCAGTCCGACATGCCAGTTGCCGGCGGTGTAGCGCCGGAAGACATCACGGCGGGTGAGTAGCGCCCAGAGCACGAGCGGCGGACCGGTCAGGAGCGAGAGCCAGAGCGTGTAGGCGGCCGGCGATCCGGAGAGCCGCACGCCGGCGCCGTCCACCAATGTGTAGCCGGCGATGACCACGGCGTTCATGAGAGCGAGCAGGACGCCGGTCCTGCAGTCACGTCCCGGCACCCCTCCCATCATGCTGAGGATGCCGGTGCAGATGACGGCGACGCCGATCCAGCCGGAGGTTGAAAGCGGTTCTCCGATCCAGGCCGTGCTTGCGAGCGCGACGAGCAGCGGTGCCGTTCCACGCATCAGCGGATAGGTCTGGCTCATGTCGGCGGCATGGTAGGCGCGGGCGACGAGCACGAAGTAACCGACCTGGAGGACGGTCGAGGTGGCGATGAAGGGCCAGCTCGCCCGCGCCGGAGAAGGCAGGAAGGGAAGCACGACCGCGGCGATCAGTGAGGCGGAGGCCGCGACGAGCACCGTCGTCAGCAGCTTGTCGCCGGCGCCCTTGACGAGTGCGTTCCATGTCGCGTGCAGCCCAGCGGCGAAGAGAACGATGGCGAAGACGGAAAGGGCCAAGGGTTACGCCGATCGACTGTTGTCTGCTGCCATGCCCTGCCGTGTCTTCGCGAACAGCAGGAAGGCCGCCCCGTCCATCGGCCGGGCGAGAGCATAGCCCTGCAGGGACTGGCAACCGAGGTCGCGGAGGATCGCCGCGTGCTCCATCGTTTCCACACCTTCGGCAACGATCTCGATGCCGAGCGAGCGGCCGATGTCGACGATGGAGCTGATCAGGCGGCGCTGCGCCGGCGAGTCGATGATCGGATAGGTCAGCTGGCGATCGATCTTGAGCCTGCGCGGCGATATCTTCAGCAGTGACAGGATCGAGGCATAGCCGGTGCCGAAATCGTCGATCTCGATGTCGATGCCGTGGCGCCTGATCCGTTCGATGTTCTCGACGATCGCCGAGCCCTTGTCGTCGAAGGAGATCGACTCGAGGAGTTCGAAGGACAGGCTTCCGGGCAACAGTTTCAGCCGGTCGAGATGCTGGAAGAGGGTTTCGTCGAAGAGACGCTGCGCCGAGATGTTGACCGAGACCTTGCGGATGTCGAGATCGTTGGCCCGCCAGCGGGCGAGCTGGAACAGTGCCTGGTCGAGGATCAACGCGTCGATCTGGGAGACGACATTGAGGTTCTCCGCGACCTTCAGAAATTTGTCGGGACCGAGAATGCCGAGTTCCGGGTGGTCCCAGCGCGCAAGCGCTTCCACGCCGGAGATTTCCAGCGTGTGGGCGTCGAACTGGGGCTGGAAGTAGGCGACGAAGCCGTTCTGCTCGAGCGACCGGAGGATGGCGTCCGCAGTCTTCTTGGTATTGATGGTCAGCGACTTCAGGTCGTCGTCGTAGCGCTCGACGCGATTGCGGCCGTGCCGCTTCGCCTCGTAAAGGGCAATGTCGGCGTTGACGAGCAACTGCTCGATCTGCATGCCGGAATCGGCGCGCGAGGCGACGCCGATGCTGGCGCCGATGCGACATTCGTGTCCTGCATAAGTGAGAGGCAGGTTGATCGCATCGATGAGCCGCTTGGCGAGATGGAGGTGTTCGCGTTCGTTGAAGGCGCCCGCGCAGACGACGACGAACTCGTCACCGCCGATGCGGGCGACGAAATCCTCCGCCCGGATGCTCTCGCGCAAACGAAGTGCCGCCTGTCTCAGGATGTGATCGCCCGCGCCGTGCCCGAGCGTGTCGTTGATGTCCTTGAAGCGGTCGAGATCGATGTGAAGAAGCGTGAAGTGTTCCGAGTCCCCGGCCTTTTCGCCGAGCGTTCCGAGATACTGGTCGAGATAACGCCTGTTCGGCAGGCTGGTCAGGGCATCATGGAGCGAGTTGTGCTCCATGTGCTGGCGGGCGAGCTCCAGTTCGCGGTTCTGCGATTCCGCCCGTGCCTTGGCCTCACGCAGTTCTTGCTGCAGCGTGATGTCCGCCGTGACGTTCCAGTTGACCCCCACCATCTTCCGGTGAAGGCGGGAGTCACGGTAGGTGGTGCCGAGCGCGCGGACATGACGGACCTGGCCCGACGGGGTGACGATGCGGAATTCGGTCGCGTAGTCCGTGCCCTCATCGAGGCAGGTGCGGAAGACCCTTTCAGCCTCCTCCAGATCGTCCGGATGGATCGCAGTCCGCCACATCTCGTAGGTGTTGCGGACGGCGGATGTCTCCACTCCGTAGAGTTGCGCCATCCGTCCGTCCCAGTCGAGGGCGCCGGTCGCCAGGTCGATTTCCCAGATCCCGATCTTCGACGCTTCGAGCGCGATGTCGAGCCGGTGCGAGAGCGCGTGGAGCTCCTCCTGATGGCGGGACAGCACGGCGATGTTCCTTTGCCTTTCCCGCAGAAGGCGGGCGACCCAGATGACCGGTGCGAGGATCATGGCGCCGACCGCCAGCATCAACAGGCGCGAGACCCACATCTCCGCCTGGGGCTGGCTCCAGCCGCCCTTCGGGACAGCGGCGATCTTCCAGCTCTCGTGGCCGAAGTTGATGAGCATGCTGACCGGTGCGTTCGCAAAGATCGCGGAGTTCCCGTAGAAGGTTTCGATCAGTCGGCCGCCTTCGGTGGTGGCGATGGCGACATCGAGGTCGAGGGACCTGGCGAAAAGGCCGCTGTCGGCGAACAGCTTGTCGATGTCCACGACGCCCGAGATGATGCCCCACAGCGAAGGTGCGGAGCCTGCCTTCTCGACCGTGACCGGGTAGCGCACGATAAGGCCGCGGCCGCCCTGGATGAGGTTGATGGGGCCGGTGACGACGAAGTTGCCGGTCTCTGCGGCCTTGAGTGCGCCGTCTCGCTGGGCTGCGTTGGTGCGGTAGTCGAGACCGATGACAGCCTTGTTGGGCTCGTATGGATAGACGTAGGCGACCTTCAGGTCGGGAGCGCCGACGACGTTGCGCAGTTGCGACTTCGCGCTCAGGATCCGTTTCGAGAGCGCCGCGAACCGGTCCCCGTCGATCGTCGGTTCTGTTTCGAGAGCGGCCACAAGCCCTTTGAGTAGCTGGATGTTGGCGCTCATATTGCCTTCGAGCTTGGCCCGGACGAGGCCGAGATTCTCCGTTACCTCAGCCCGAAGATTATCCAGGCTGATGTGCTCGCGCTGCTTCTCCGCATAAACCATCGACACGGCGAGCCCGGCAACGACGATGATCGCCGGCAAGTAGTAGGGAAGAACCGAACGCAAGTATTTCCAGTTCGGACGTGTATCGTCGATGGGGCTCATATTCGAAACGGATCAAGAAATGGATTGAATGGCGACAAAAGTTAAGCAGGCCTCCCTTTGCAGCCTGCAGAATGAAGGAAACCCTTGAAGAATTTCTGAATCGAGTTGTGGACGTCCAGATACCTTACCTTGGGTGGGTGACGGCACGAGCGGGCGCCCGAAAAAGGGCAAATAAAAACAGGGCCGCGGTTTGCGCGGCCCTGCAAGACGATCAGTTTTTGAGGCGACGGATGCGTCGCGACGGCTATTCCGCCGCCTGCACCGCCATCGGGTTGTTCGGATGCGTCGTCCAGTTGGCGTAGTTCGGGTCGACTGGCCTGCCGGTACGCTGGTCGAGGGTGCCCGGCTCCAGCCCCACCATGCTGATGCAATTTTCTACCGGGCAGACGTTGACGCAGAGATTGCAGCCGACGCATTCCTCTTCCTTGACCTCGAAGTGGCGAACGCCGTCGACCATCGCCGTGATCGCCTGGTGCGAGGTGTCCTCGCAGGCGATGTGGCAGCGGCCGCACTTGATGCAGGCATCCTGATCGATGTGCGCCTTGGCGATGTAGTTGAGGTTGAGGTACTTCCAGTCGGTGACGTTCGGCACGGCGCGGCCGCAGATGTCGTCGAGGCTGCGATGCCCCTTGGCGTCCATCCAGTCGGAAAGCCCGGTAATCATCTCCTGGACGATCTTGAAGCCGTAGGTCATCGCCGCGGTGCAGACCTGCACGTTGCCGGCGCCGAGCGCCAGGAACTCCGCCGCATCGCGCCAGGTGGTGACGCCGCCGATGCCGGAGATCGGCAGGCCGTAGGTCTCCGGATCGCGGGCGATTTCGGCGACCATGTTGAGCGCGATCGGCTTGACCGCCGGCCCGCAATAGCCGCCGTGGGTGCCCTTGCCGCCCACGGTCGGGTTGGGGGCAAAGCTGTCGAGATCGACGGAGACGATGGAGTTGATCGTGTTGATCAGCGACACGGCGTCGGTCCCGCCGGCTTTCGCCGCGCGGGCAGGCTTGCGGACATCGGTGATGTTCGGCGTCAACTTGGTGATCACCGGCATGCGGGTGTACTGCTTGCACCAGCGCACGACCATTTCGATATATTCCGGCACCTGACCGACCGCGGCGCCCATGCCGCGTTCGGACATGCCGTGCGGACAGCCGAAGTTGAGCTCGATGCCGTCCGCACCCGTCTCCTCGACGAGCGGCAGGATCGCTTTCCACTCCTCCTCGACGCAGGGAACCATGATCGAGGCGATGAGCGCGCGGTCCGGCCAGTTCTTCTTGACCATCTTCATCTCCTGCAGGTTCACCTGCAGCGGACGGTCGGTGATGAGCTCGATGTTGTTGAGACCGAGAAGCCGGCGGTCGGCGCCCCAGATTGCGCCGTAGCGCGGGCCATTGACGTTGACGACAGGCGGGCCTTCCGAGCCGAGCGTCTTCCAGACGACACCGCCCCAGCCGGCCTTGAAGGCGCGCTCGACGTTATAGGCCTTGTCGGTCGGCGGTGCAGAGGCGAGCCAGAAGGGGTTCGGCGACTTGATGCCGACGAAATTGTTGCGAAGATCAGCCATGATATCTCTCCCGATCCTTTAGGCGACAGCAGTGACGCCCGCCGCTGCGGCGGCGAGAGACCGGTTGATGCTTTCGGCCGCGTCACGGCCCATGGCGACGGCGGAAACCGTCAGGTCCTTGCCGCCGGCCGCGCAGTCGCCGCCGGCCCAGACGCCGGGAACGGAGGTGCGGCCCTCGCCATCGATGGCGATCTTGCCGGCCTCGAGCTGCAACTGTTCGACGCCGAGCAGATCGAGCTTCTGCCCGATCGCCACGAGGACCTGGTCGGCCTTGATCTCGACGGTGTGGCCGGTGCCCTTCATCATCCCGTTTTCGACGTGGGTGTACTCGAAGGTGATGGCCGAGACATGTCCGTGGTGATGGGCGACCTCCTTCGGCTGCAGCCAGTGACGGATGGTGACGCCCTTCGAAGCGGCGAGATCCTGCTCGAACTCCGAGGCGTTCATGTGCTCCTTGCCGCGGCGGTAGCAGATCGTGACGTTTTCGGCGCCGAGCAGCCTGGCCTGCACGCCGGCATCGATCGCCGTCATGCCGCCACCGATGACCACGACGTCGCGGCCGACAGGAACGTCGCCCTTGCTCGACGCTTCGCGCAGGTTGGCGATGAACTCGACGGCATCCGCCACCCCGTTGATGTCGGCGCCCGGAATGCCGAGCATGTTGACGTTGCCGAGGCCGGTGCCGAGGAAGACTGCGTCGTGTTTTGCCTGGAGGTCGGCCAGCGTGAAGTCGCGGCCGAGCATCTCGCCGTTGATGACGTCGATATTGCCGACCGAGAGCACGTAGTCGACTTCCGCCTGGGCGAAGTCGTTGGTCGCCTTGTAGGCGGCGATGCCGTACTCGTTGAGGCCACCTGCCTTCTCGCGGTGATCGTAGACGGTCACCCGGTGGCCATGCATCGCAAGCCGGTGTGCGCAGGCGAGACCCGCCGGGCCGGCGCCGACGACCGCGACGCTTCTGCCGCTCGAGGCCGCGGGCTGGTAGAACTGGCGGCCCTCATCGATCGCGAGATCGGTGGCGTAGCGCTGCAGCCGGCCGATCTCGACCGGGCGCTCCTCGGCCGTGTTGCGCACGCAGGCCTCTTCGCAGAGCGTTTCGGTGGGACAGACGCGGGCGCACATGCCGCCGAGGATGTTCTGGTCGAAGATCGTCTTTGCCGCGCCGGTCGCGTTGCCGGTCGCGATCTGACGGACGAACATCGGAATGTCGATTGCCGTGGGACAGGCCGTCATGCACGGCGCATCGTGACAGAAGTAACAGCGGTCCGAGGCGACCAGTGCCTCGTGGTCGCCGAGGCGCGGGTGCAGGTCGGAGAAATTCTTTGCATATTCGGCAGCGTCGAGCCGCCCGGCCTTCAGGCCCGGTTCCAGTCTTCGCATCGCAGTTCCCTCTTTTTTATGGCGCGATTGCAATGACGGTAACTCAAGACAAAAAATTTATCAAACGGTAAAATTTCTTCGTCAAGGCATGGTGGAACACCTGCGAAGCAACGGGTTTCAGCCGCCGAGCAGGGTCCGTTCGCGGTCCCTGTAGCGGGCGGGGGAGAGGCCCGCATGACGGGAGAAGAATCGGCTGAAATAGGCCTGGTCCTCGAAGCCCAGGCCGTCGGCGACCTGCTGGACGGTGATGCCGGCGAAGACGAGGTCTCGCTTGGCTTCGGATATGATGCGCTCGGCGATGAGCAGGCTCACCGGCTTTCCGGCGATCGAGTGTGCGATACGGTTGAGGTGGGTGACCGAGACGCCGATCTCTCGTGCATAGAACGTCACCGGCCGGTGCGCGCGGAAGCCGTCGTTGATGAGTGTGGTCAGTTGTTCGAAGCGCGCCTGGTCACGGCCGACCTCGGTCGTCGCTGCTGTTCCGCCCATCCGGAAGACGAAGAGAAGCGCCGAGACGAGCATCGCCTCCAGGAGCGGCGAGGGGCTGGTGCCCGCCTGCGCGATCTCGCCTTCGATGCGGTTCAGCGTCTCCGCGATATAGGACGTGTCCGGATGGTCCGCCGGCATCTGCGTCAGGCGGGGGCGAGACAGCCATTCGGCAATCCCCTTGTGCGCCGGCAGCCGGGCCGGCAACCGTTTCGACATCAGAGTAATGACGGCACCGTCGACGTCGGTCGAGAAACGGAAGCCGTGCTCATGCCGCTCCGGCACGACGATCGCCGCCGGCGCAGCGAAGGTGTGCCATTCGCCGCCGATCAACGCCTCACCCTTGCCGTGGCGGATGTGCAGAATTTGAAAGAGGCACGCGTGGCGATGCCGCTTGATCTCCCAGCCATGGAGGCGACTTCGGCTGGCGATCGATTCCGCGTGTACCCAGAATTCCGGGATTTCGGCGGTGTCCTCGCCGTAGAGGGCATAGGTCGGAACGCGCGTGTTCATTCTGGTCCGCAGGCACGATGTTCGAAACGTCCAAGAATTTGCCGGAATTTTCCATTGTGGGCAAGCGGCGCTGGCTTATCATTTGGCAAGAAATCAGGGAGGATTTCCATGCGCACCCAAGTCGTCATCGTCGGCTCCGGCCCGTCGGGGCTGTTGCTCGGCCAGTTGCTCGCCAAGGCGGGAATAGACAACGTCATCCTCGACCGCGTCGACGGCGACTACATTCTCGGGCGCATCCGCGCCGGGGTGCTGGAGGTCGGGGCGGTCGACTTGCTCGACCGCGCCGGCTGCGGCGAGCGGATGCACAACGAGGGGCTCGTTCACGACGGCTTCGAGCTTTCGTTTCTCGGGCGGCGTCAGCGCATCGACCTGAAGGGCCTCACCGGCACGTCGGTCATGGTCTACGGCCAGACGGAGCTCACCCGCGACCTGATGGACCATCGCGCCGCAACCGGCGGCAAGACGATCTACAATGCGGCCAACGTCGCGCCGCATGATTTCGACGGTACCTCGCCTTATGTCACCTACGAGCAGGACGGCGTCACCCACCGCATCGACTGCGACTACATCGCCGGCTGCGACGGCTTTCACGGCGTCTGCCGCGCCTCGGTCGAGGGCAAAGGCCTCCGCACCTTCGAGAAGGTCTATCCCTTCGGCTGGCTCGGGCTTCTCGCCGACGTTCCGCCCGTCCATCACGAGCTCATCTACGCCAATCACGCACGCGGCTTTGCGCTCTGTTCGCAGCGTTCCCATACGCGCAGCCGCTACTATGTGCAGGTGCCGCTGACGGACAGGGTGGAGGCGTGGTCGGACGACGCCTTCTGGGACGAAATCCGCCGGCGGCTGCCGCAGGACGTCGCCGAGGCGATGGTGACCGGACCGTCGATCGAAAAGTCGATCGCGCCGCTGCGCTCCTTCGTGGCCGAGCCGTTGCGGTTCGGCCGGCTCTTTCTCGTCGGCGACGCCGGCCATATCGTGCCGCCGACCGGCGCCAAGGGCCTCAATCTCGCGGCTTCCGACGTCCACTACCTCTTCGAAGGACTGCGCGAATACTACGCCGACAGAAAGGCCGCCGGGCTCGATGCCTATTCGGCCCGCGCGCTGTCGCGCATCTGGAAGGCGGAGCGCTTCTCCTGGTCGATGACCATGCTGCTTCACCGCTTTCCTGATGACGGCGCATTCGGCAGCAGGGTGCAGGAGGCCGAACTCGACTATCTCTCCACCTCGCAGGCCGCGCAGACCGCGATGGCGGAGAACTATGTCGGCCTTCCCTACTGAGGACACGAACGCACGGACAGGGTGCAGCGGCGGGGGAAACCCCGCCGCCTTCGTTTGCGGAATAAAGATGAGGATAAGGCTCAAGTTTATTCTTTACTGTGAAACTCATGTTTTGTAGGTTGCGTGCCGCAGCGGCCGAATTCCCTCCGCTGCCGGGGCAAACGCAACCGACAGAAGGTGGAGCATGGCGAAGAAGAACAGGAAGAGCAGCCCTCGAAATGCAGTCGAAACAGCGGCCGCGACGGAAGCGGGCGGGCGGTCCTCCAGCGAGGTCCGCAGCTTCCTCTATGTCGGCGGGCGTGATTGCCAGGTCGCCCATCTTCGCCAGATCGCCAGCAGCTACGGCGCGGAACTTATCCATCACGACGGCGGTTTACGGGAGGCAGTGTCGCGCATCGACACGGTGCTTCCCTCGGTCGACTGCGTGTTCTGCCCGATCGACTGTATCAGCCATGACGCGTGTCTGAGGGTGAAGACCGGCTGCAAGAAGTTCGGCAAGACATTCATTCCTCTGCGCAATGGCTCGAAGTCCAGCCTGGAGCGGGCGCTCCAGACCATGAGCGAAAGGAATGATGTCTCATGAGTTACGATGTCCCAGATCCCGCTCTGCTGATCGGTCTCCAGAAGCTCGCGGAACGGCACGGCGACGGTTTCGCCACGGAGCTCGGCGAGCGGCTGGCAGACCAGGCCGGGCGGAACGCCGCCGGTGCCGAGGTGGTCGCCATTCCCGGCCTCCACCAGCGGCCGGTGTCCCGCCTGCCACACGGCACCTATAGCGGCGGTGAAAACGGCCGCGGCGCGGCCAACGTCATCCTGTTTCCGCTGCCGCGCTGGAAGCGCAACGAGAAGCGGCGGCGAAGCTGATCGGCTTCTTGTGGTGCCTTCAGTCCTGTCGGGTACGGAGGAAAGCGCCCAATCCGGCGATCACCCAGCCGAGCATCATCAGGATGCCGCCCGTCGGTGCCGCCATCGGGAAGAGGCTGGCGCCGGCGAACTGCTTCATTGAAAGATCTCCGGCAAAGAGCAGCGTGCCGGCGGCGAGTACCAAGCCCGCGGCGGTCGCCGTGCGGATTTGCCGGTGGCCGGCATAGAGCGCGAGTAGTGCCGGCGCATGAGCGAGGCACATCATCGAGGCAGGACGCAGCAGGCCTTCCGAGCCGAGATGGGTGGCGGCTGCGGCGAGCCCGACTCCGGCGGCGCCGATGAGGCCGGCGAGAAGCAGGAGGAGGGGGCGAATGCGGTCCATCCGGTCTGCTATTCCTTGTTCTGCATGTGATGGGCGAGCCGTTCGACGGCATCCCAGATGATGTTCCGCAACATTTCGCTCTCGATCGACTCGTCGAGCGCGCGGCGGAAGCAGAGCAGCCATTCGTCGCGCTCGGCCGGGCCGATCTCCGCGATCATGTGGCGGCGGCGAAGCATCGGGTGACCGCGCTTTTCCATGTAGAGCTGCGGACCGCCGAGATAGCCGGTCAGGTATTCGTAAAACTTCTCTTCGCTGCCGCTCAGATCCTTCGGGTGCACGGCGCGGCAGCGGGCGGCCTCCGGCAGCGTGTCCATCAGGTGGTAGAAATGCCGGACCAGCGCGCGCACCGTCGTGTCGCCGCCGATCGCTTCGTAGAGCGTGATTACGTCTTCAGTCACCGATTGAACCTCAAGGAGCCGCCAGCTCTACATGGCGGGTTTGAAGCGCCGGCGCAACTGTGCCGGCGGCTCTGCGGCGATCGGGCACATGTCCGGCACGAGGAGAAGGAAGTCGTCGATCGCCTGCCTTCGTCTGCGGATGCCCGGCGGCACGGAGACGAGGGCGGCGGCAGGCGATCGACGCTGGCCCGGGGTGGCGCCGGGTCAGGGTGTCCGGCGCGGCCGGAAGCGGTCTAGTTGTCGCACTTGGCCTGGCGCACGTGCTCCATCAGCCGTTCGGTGTCGGCGGTGAAGAGCGGGCCGTTTTCTTCGTCGTCGACGCCTTCGAGATGGTGCGAGTTGAGGCTGACGACGAGATTGTCGTCGACGCCGCCGTCCACCTTGAACTTCGCGAACCATGCGCCGCCGCTGTTGCCGCTGCGCATCGGGTTCCCCTTCATGGTGACGATCCCGCCGGAAATCGACGACCACCGGCCGTCGACCTTGTAGAGGTAACGTCCCTCGTCATAGTTGTACGGATAGCCGACGGCGGTGATCGCGTCCTTTTTGGGTTCGCCGGTGCGAAGCGCGAGCGGCGGGCGGCCGTCATCGACATCCGTCAGGATGAAGGCGTAGTCGTAGGCGAAGTTTTCCGACGGCGTGTGATAGGACGTGAAGAGCGACATGCATTTCCAGCCGACATCCTGCACGGACGTGCCGTTGGCATAGGCGCGCTGGAAGAGGAAGTCGCGGTTCCAGTCGTGGGCGTCGTCCGTGTCGTAGACGCAATGCGCGGCGGTCAGGACGACCTTGAAATCCTCGGTGAACTGGGCGGTGCAGGCGTAGAGATTGCCGTCGGCCTTGCGGAAGATGAGCCGCCCGGTACTCCAGTAGGGATTGGCGGCATCGGGATTGTCGACGCGCTCCGGCACGCCCTGTTGCCCGAGGTTGGATTTCCGCTCGATTTCCGGTGCGCCGGGGCTCAGTTCGCGGAAGCGCTGTTTCATTTCTTCGAGCGCTTCCGGGCTCACGGTCCTCTCCGGCAAGGGAACGGCAGTCTCGACGTCCTCCGCGGAGAGCATGTCGGCGCCGGTATTCTTCAGGTTTTCGATCTTCAGCCCGTTCGCCGCGGCAGCCGGTGCGACGGCAAGCAGGGCGGTGGCAGCCAGGCTCGCCCCGGCGAAGCGGATGGATGTACGTCTCATGACCTTGGCCTTTCTCGTCGGGCAAGGCCTTCGGCTCCTCGCAATGGCGGGAGACGGCGCCTTTGACCTTCGGTTTCGTGGAAAGCGTGACCTCTTGGGGGTGCCCGGCGGCCGGCCCGGGTGGAACCGGCCGCCGGGGCGGAGGCGATCAGAGCAGCAGCGGCGTCCGCAGCTCGATGAGCCCCTGCTCGAGCAGACCCTTCGACGAGGCTTCGGGGACGAAGACGCCGCGGTCCGCATCGTATTTCAGCGTTACCTCGCTGACGCTGCCGCCGAACTTCGCGACCGCCGTGTGGCCGACGATCTTGGTGATGATCGTCTCGCTGGCGAACTGGCTCTGCAGCCAGATGTAGATGCTGGTGAACGGCGTCATCTGGATCTGCTGGGTGGCGAGCACCGTCTGGGCGGAAATCGGCTTGCGCTCCGCCGGCTTCTTGTTGATGAGCGCCGACTGCGACAGGCCGAAGGTCAGGTACGGATACTGCGAGTTCGGCATGTCGTTGTTGGCGGCAAAGGTGCCGCTGGGGATCGACGGGTCCTTCTGGATGGGGTTGAAGACGGCCGCCGAGGTGAACGGATAATAGCC
>DATGWU010000134.1:0-1770 GCA_035299345.1 Rhizobium sp. | reverse complement strand
CGTAAGTTGCATTGCGGATTTGCATGAAATCCTCCTGCTTTTTCTCAATCTCATTGAAAGGATGTGATTTTCGCATTGACATGGGTCAAACTGTTTTGCGACGCTGCCCAAGGCAGATGTCCGCTTTGGATCGATTGTGTTGAAAAAGTCTTCAGTTGCGACGCGTGAGGTTCGCTGATTCAGTCGCTGCGGTAAGCAGGACTGAAGATCATGATGGGACATCGGCAAGTCGAACAGGCTGCGTTGTTCTATGAGTTTTCGCTCGAAAGGCACATTCCGACTGATCATCTGTTGCGGTCGATCGACAGGTTCGTCGAGCTTGGCGATCTGAGGCGGGAGTTGGCGCCATTCTACAGCGCGATGGGGCGGCCCTCAGTCGATCCCGAACTGATGATCCGGATGCTGATCATCGGCTACTGCTTCGGCATCCGCTCTGAGCGGCGCCTGTGCGAAGAGGTCCACCTCAACTTGGCGTATCGCTGGTTCTGCCATCTCGGGCTCGCTGGCCAGGTGCCCGACCATTCAACCTTCTCCAAGAACAGACATGGTCGGTTCCGTGAGAGCGATCTCTTTCGTCGGGTGTTCGAGACGGTCTTGTGCCGGTGCGTTCGTGAGGGGCTGGTCGGTGGCGAAGCCTTTGCCGTCGATGCCAGCCTGATCAAGGCAGATGCCAACCGGCAGAAGGGTGTCGAGGGCGACAAGGGACTTCCGCCGGAAGCTACAGGGCGTGCGGTCGAAGAGTATCTGGCCGTCCTCGATGACGCTGCATTTGGTGCTGCAACCGAAGTCACACCCAAGTTCATCTCACCGGCCGATCCGGCGGCGCGCTGGACCGGCGCCCATGGCGGGCAAGCCTTCTTCGCCTACTCGACCAACTATCTGATCGACGTTGAGAATGCGATCATCGTCGATGTCGAAGCAACGACTGCGATCCGGCAGGCTGAGGTGTCGGCCGCAAAACGCATGATCGAACGCTCGATGGAAAGCTTCGATCTGTATCCCGCCCGGCTTATGGGCGACAGCGCCTATGGCTCGGCCGAGATGCTCGGCTGGCTGGTCTATGAGCACGGCATCGAGCCGCATGTGACCGTGTTCGACAAGTCAGCCCGCCAGGACGGCACCTTCTCGCGCGACGACTTCGTCTATGACCATGCCAGCGATGTCTATCTCTGCCCCGGCGGCACAATGCTGACCACGACCGGCACGCTGGTGAATGACGCAGTGACGATGCTCTACCGCGCAAGCAAACGTGACTGCGAAGGCTGTGCCTTAAAGCCCCGCTGCTGCCCAAAGGAGCCGGCCCGCAAGGTGCCGCGCTCGATCCACGAGGGTGCTCGTGATATGGCCCGCGCAATCGCAAAGTCTTGGGAAGGGCGGACGTCTCGGCGACTGCGCAAGAAGGTTGAGATGTTGTTCGCGCACCTCAAGCGCATTCTCAAGCTGGATCGACTCCGACTGCGAGGACCGAATGGTGCACGCGATGAGTTTCTCCTCGCAGCAACCGCCCAGAACCTTCGCAAGCTAGCCAAACTGATACCGATGCCGAACCTGAAGCCGGCATGAGAGCAAATCAGCCCGGCAATTGACCGCGCTGTCAGCTTGACGGTTCGATGAACTTCGATTTGCTGCCGACTTTTTCAACAGAATCGACCCAAAGCGGACATTGGCCCCTGCTGAATTCGCGGGCGGGTCATATGGAATATTGACCCGTTGGCGGATCGTCTCAGTCTCCGGTAGTTATCTGCCACCTCGGCGGTCCGGCCCGCGAAG
>DATGWU010000133.1:0-1934 GCA_035299345.1 Rhizobium sp. | reverse complement strand
ACAACGTCCACAAATGCGTCGGCACCGACGGCCGGTTTGACCCCGAACGAGTCATGGAAGTGATCCGCGAGATGGACCCGGACGTCATCGCGCTGCAGGAGGCGGACGAGCGATTCGGTGAGCGGTCGGGGCTCCTCGACTTGCCGCGGCTCAGGCTGGATCTGGGGCTCACGCACATCCCCGTCCTGCACAAGCCGAAGTCCCACGGCTGGCGCGGCAACGTGCTGCTCTTCAAGGAAGGGGCGGTCAAGGATGTCCACCAGGTCGCGTTGCCCGGGCTCGAACCGCGCGGCGCCGTCGTCGCGGAAATCGATCTCCACCGCGGGCTCGGGCTTCGCGTCATCGCCGCCCATCTCGGGCTTCTGCGCTGGGCGCGGCGTCAGCAAGCGGACGTGATCGTCGACATCATGACGGAGCGGGAGGAAAAGCCGACGGTGCTGATGGGCGACTTCAACGAGTGGCGCCTCGGCGAAGGTTCCTCGCTCACGCGGTTCGAGCGGGCCTTCGGACCGCTTCCGCCGCCCGTGCCGAGCTATCCGGCGCGTCTGCCGGTGCTTGCCCTCGACCGCATCATGGCCAACCGGTCGGGGCTCGTCGCCGACATCGCCGTCCACGACTCTCCGCTTGCCCGGGAGGCGTCCGACCACCTGCCGATCACCGCCCGGATCGACATTTCGAAAGCAGTCGTCGACTGAGCGGAGATGTCTTTTCATTCGCGAGAATTCGGCTAATACCGGCAGGTCCCATTCTGGAGAGCGGCGATGGCGAATGACACGATTACAGTCGAGGATCTGACCGAGGAGCAGGCGTCCGCCGAGCTCGCGCGGCTCGCAAAAGAGATCGGCCACCACGACGCGCTCTATCACGGCAAGGACCAGCCGGAGATTTCCGACGCCGCCTACGACGCGCTGAAGCAGCGCAACGATGCGATCGAGGCGCGTTTCCCGGCGCTCGTGCGCGAGGACAGCCCGTCGCGGCGCGTCGGCTCGGCGCCCGCCGGCGCCTTCGCGCAGGTCGTCCATGCCCGGCCGATGCTGTCGCTCGACAACGTCTTCAGCAACGAGGACGTCGCCGACTTCGTCGCCTCGGTCTACCGCTTCCTCGGCCGGCTGCCGGACAATTCCATCGCCTTTACCGCCGAGCCGAAGATCGACGGCCTCTCGATGTCGATCCGCTACGAAAACCGCCGCCTGGTGACGGCGGCGACCCGCGGCGACGGCACGACCGGGGAGAACGTCACGGCGAACATCCTGACCATCCGCGAGATCCCGCGCGAGCTGCCGGCCGGTGCGCCGGACGTCGTCGAGGTCCGCGGCGAGGTCTACATGGCGAAGAGCGACTTCTTCGCGCTCAACGCGCAGATGGAAGCGGAAGGCAAGCAGACCTACGTCAATCCGCGCAACACCGCGTCCGGCTCGCTGCGGCAACTCGATCCCAAGGTCACGGCAAGCCGCAAGCTGAAGTTCTTCGCCTATGCCTGGGGCGAGATGACCAATATGCCGGCGGAGACCCAGATGGGGATCGTCGAGACGTTCCGCGAATGGGGTTTTCCGGTCAACCCGCTGATGAAGCGCCTGCATTCGATCGAGGAGATTCTCGGGCACTACCGCGAGATCGGCCTCATGCGCGCGGACCTCGACTACGACATCGACGGCGTCGTCTACAAGGTCGACCGCCTCGATCTGCAGGAACGGCTCGGTTTCCGCTCGCGCTCGCCGCGCTGGGCGACCGCGCACAAATTCCCGGCGGAGCAGGCGCTGACGCGGCTTCTCGGCATCGATATCCAGGTCGGGCGAACGGGCGCACTGACCCCGGTCGCGCGGCTGGAGCCGATCACGGTCGGTGGCGTCGTCGTCACCAATGCTACCCTCCACAACGAGGACTACATCAAGGGCATCGGCAATTCCTGCGAACCGATCCGCGAGGGTCGCGAC
>DATGWU010000132.1:0-9554 GCA_035299345.1 Rhizobium sp. | reverse complement strand
CGGTCACCGGTTCGGCCGGCCACTGCATCGATGAACAGGAATTGAGCGGCGCGGTCGATGCAGGACATCCGGCCACGCTCGAAGGAACGGGAACGGAATGACCGACAACAAAGACGACAAGACACTCAGCGTAACGGGCAAGAAGACTCTCACCCTGAAACCCTCGGGCGTGAGCCAAGGCACCGTGCGTCAGGATATCGGTCGCGGTCGCACCAAGGCGGTTGTGGTCGAGACGCGTAAACGGCGCCTGACCCGTCCTGAAGACGAGAAACCCTCCGCTCCAGTTTCACAGGCCCGTCCTGCCGAACCCGCTCCGGCTCCGGTAGCTCCGCGGCCGGTTACGCCTGCTCCGCGCATTCATCAGCCGAGCGCGCCGCAACAGCGGGCGCCTCAAGCGCAGCAGCCCGCCCGCCAAGAGCGTCCGCGCGGTGCCGTCCTTCACGATTTGTCCGCCGGCGAGATGGAAGCGCGCCGCCGCGCGCTCGTGGAAGCACAAGCGCGTGAAGTCGAAGAAGCCAAGCAGCGTGCTATCGATGAAGAGCGTCGCAGAGTGGAAGCTGAAGCGGCTGCCCTGCGCGCTGCCGAGGATGCTGAACGGCGCGCGACGGACGTAAAGGAGGAAGAAGGGGTACAGGCCCAGGAAGCCGAAGCTCCTGCGCCGGCGGCGGCAGCCCCCGTGCGCCCTGCCGAGACCCGTCCGGTTCCGCGCCCCGCAACGCCTTCTGCTCCGGTTTTCGGCCGCGGCCGCAAGGAGCAAGAAGAGGAAGAAGAACGCAATGCCGCTCGTGGTCCGGCGCGCGGCAAGGTTGTGGCGCCGGCACCGGCGAAGGTTCCGGCCCGTCCGAAAGCTGAAGACGACCGCCGACGTGGCAAGCTGACCGTCACCACCGCCAATGTCGACGAGGAGGGCGCACCGTCGCGTGGCCGTTCGCTGGCGTCGATGCGCCGTCGCCAGGAAAAGTTCCGTCGCAGCCAAATGCAGGAACCGCGCGAAAAGATCGTGCGCGAGGTCGTTCTCCCTGAGACCATTACCATTCAGGAACTGTCGCAGCGCATGTCCGAACGCGCCGTTGACGTCATCAAATACCTGATGAAGGAAGGCCAGATGATGAAGCCTGGCGACGTCATCGACGCCGATCTGGCTGAAATCATCGCGACCGAATTCGGCCATACCGTCAAGCGCGTCTCGGAGTCCGACGTCGAGGAAGGCATCTTCAACGTTGCCGACGAGGAGGGCGAACTGCTGTCGCGTCCGCCGGTCGTCACGATCATGGGTCACGTCGACCACGGCAAGACTTCGCTGCTCGACGCCATCCGGAATGCCAACGTGGTAGCCGGCGAAGCCGGGGGCATTACCCAGCACATCGGCGCCTACCAGGTCGAGCAGAACGGTCAGAAGATCACCTTCATCGACACGCCCGGCCACGCCGCCTTCACCGCAATGCGCGCCCGTGGCGCTCAGGCGACCGACATTGCCATCCTGGTGGTCGCGGCCGACGACAGCGTGATGCCTCAGACGATCGAATCGATCAACCACGCCAAGGCAGCGGGTGTTCCGATCATCGTGGCGATCAACAAGATCGATAAGCCGACGGCGAACGCGCAGAAGGTCCGCACGGAACTGCTGCAGCATGAAGTCTTCGTCGAGTCCATGGGCGGTGAAGTTCTCGACGTCGAGGTTTCGGCGAAGAACGGCACCAATCTCGACAAGCTGCTCGAAGCCATCCTGCTCCAGGCCGAAATCCTCGACCTCAAGGCCAATCCGAACCGCACGGCGGAAGGAACGGTCATCGAAGCCGAACTCGACCGCGGCCGCGGCGCCGTCGCGACTGTCCTCGTGCAGAAGGGTACACTTCGCCCCGGCCAGATCATCGTCGCCGGCGACCAGTGGGGGCGCGTGCGCGCGCTCGTCAACGACAAGGGCGACCACGTCAAGGAAGCCGGTCCGGCCATGCCGGTCGAGGTTCTCGGCCTTTCCGGCACACCGGCGGCCGGCGACAAGTTCGCCGTCGTCGAGAACGAGGCCCGCGCCCGCGAAATCTCGGAATACCGTCTGCGTCTGGCCCGCGATAAGGCCGCAGCGCGCCAGTCCGGCTCTCGCGGCTCGCTCGAACAGATGATGAGCCAGCTTCAGACTTCCGGCATGAAGGAATTCCCGCTGGTCATCAAGGGCGACGTGCAGGGTTCGATCGAGGCGATTGCCGGCGCACTGGACAAGCTCGGCACCGAGGAGGTGCGAGCACGCATCGTTCATTCGGCCGTCGGTGGCGTCACCGAGTCCGATATCTCGCTTGCCGAGGCATCGAATGCTGCCATCATTGGCTTCAACGTCCGTGCAAATACGCAAGCCCGCCAGGCGGCTGAACGCAGCGGTATCGAAATCCGCTACTACAACATCATCTACGATCTGGTAGATGACGTGAAGGCGGCGATGTCGGGCCTGCTCTCGCCGGAACGGCGCGAAACCTTCCTCGGCAATGCGGAGATCCTCGAAGTCTTCAACATTACCAAGGTCGGCAAGGTCGCGGGTTGCCGCGTCACCGAAGGCAAGGTCGAACGTGGTGCAGGTGTCCGCCTGGTGCGCGACAACGTCGTCATCCACGAAGGCAAGCTCAAGACGCTCAAGCGCTTCAAGGACGAAGTCTCGGAAGTACCGGTCGGGCAGGAATGCGGCATGGCCTTCGAGAACTACGAAGACATCCGCGCCGGTGACGTTATCGAGTGCTTCCGCGTAGAGCACGTTACCCGCACGCTCTAAGGCCGGAGATCACAATCCGAACAAGTTGCGGGCGCCGGCGATCCGGCGCTCGCTTTGTTTAAGGCAGGATGACGATGACCAGACCAACCTCTTCCGCTCCATCCCAGCGCATGCTCCGCGTCGGGGAACAAGTACGCGCCGCGATCACGCAAGTGCTGCAGCGCGGCGAAGTCCGCGATCCACTGATCGAAAAGACCGTTATCTCCATCTCCGAGGTCCGCATGTCACCGGACCTGAAGATTGCCACGGCCTATGTGACGCCGCTCGGCCTCCCGGACCACGACGCAGTCATCGATGCGCTGAACCGCAATGCGAAGTACATCCGCGGGCGCCTTGGCCCGCAATTGCGGCAGATGAAGTACATGCCGGAAGTCCGCTTTCGCGACGATACCAGTTTCGACAACTACCAGAAGATCGATGCATTGCTTCGCTCACCCGAGGTCAGCCGCGATCTCGATGCGGACCGAGACGACGAACAAGAATAGAGACGCATGTCCAAGCCTCGCAAACCCAAAGGTCGGCCTGTTTCTGGCTGGCTGATCCTCGACAAACCTGCCGATTTCGGTTCGACGGAAGCGGTCTCCAAGATCAAGTGGCTGTTCAACGCCCAGAAGGCCGGTCACGCCGGCACGCTCGATCCGCTTGCCTCGGGCATGCTTCCGATTGCGCTCGGCGATGCGACGAAGACCGTTCCTTATGTCATGGACGGCAGAAAGATCTACGAGTTCACCGTTACCTGGGGCGAAGAACGCTCGACAGACGATCTCGAAGGTGAGGTCACCCAGACGTCCGCGGCTCGTCCAACGGAAGAGGCGATACGGGCGCTGCTCCCTCAGTATACCGGGGTCATCTCGCAGGTGCCCCCGCAATTCTCGGCGATCAAGATCTCCGGCGAACGTGCCTACGACCTTGCCCGCGAAGGTGAGACCGTCGACATCCCGTCGCGCGAGGTCGAGGTTCACCGCCTGACGTTGCTCAAGTGCGAGAACGACAAGGCACATTTCGAGGTGGAATGCGGCAAGGGCACCTATGTCCGGTCTTTGGCCCGCGATTTCGGCCGCGGCCTCGGATGCTTCGGCCATATCTCGCTCCTCCGGCGCACCTATGTCGCCCCGTTTGGCGAGGAAACCATGGTGCCTCTGGCGGATCTCGTCGCACTGGAAAAGATCGAGGACCGCGACGAGCGACTGGCCGCGCTGGACGAATTCCTCATCGACACCAGCGAAGCGCTCGCCGCCTTGCCGCAGATCAGGGTGAGCGACGATCAGGCGCATCGGCTTCGCATGGGCAATCCGATCATCCTGCGTGGTCGCGACGCCCCCGTTGCGGAACCGGAAGCGGTTGCGATCGCCGCCGGAAAGCTTGTCGCGATCGGCGAGATTGCCGGTGGAGAGTTCCATCCGCGGCGGGTTTTCAGCTGAGACGACGGTTTGCAATCAGCGCTTCCAATTTTGACCTGAATGGTTTATAGGCAGCGCCAGCATGGCGGTGTGTCCACCTGCTTTTCGTGGCCAATGCTGGACGACATCTCGGCATTTGGCGTCTTCTCTCCTGACATTGAAAGGATACTGCGATGTCGATTACTGCAGAGCGCAAGGCTGCCCTCATCAAGGAATACGCGACCGTCGAAGGCGACACCGGTTCTCCGGAAGTCCAGGTTGCGATCCTGACCGAGCGGATCAACAACCTGACGGAGCACTTCAAGGGCCACAAGAAGGATAACCATTCCCGCCGTGGCCTCTTGACGATGGTGTCGAGCCGCCGCTCGCTTCTTGACTACCTCAAGAAGAAGGACGAAGGCCGCTACACGAAGCTCATCACGAGCCTGGGCATTCGCCGCTAATGTGTTCCGGCGGACCTCCTTCCGGAGGTCCGCCGGCTTTCTATCGGGACATCTGTCCTGAAGGCTCTGCCGGAGCGAAATGCTCCCGGGCCGCAACATAGGGCGAGCCGGATGGGCCGGCGTCGCCAGAACCAACCGATGACCTGTCATGGGGCAGGATTGCCGGGTGCTTTTGCCAGGACGATCTGGCACGCGCAATGAGGCCTTAGCTTCGAGAGCGCGCGGGGCGTGATGGCGCGGAACCTCGTACCGCAGACGCCATGCTCCATCTGAAAAGCTTCCTGCTGTCTTGCCCGTGATACGTCAGCATTCCGCGCCGCGACGGCCTGTTTCGCAAGACGGAACATGAGCGCTGCGTCCCCGCGGAGAAGGAAAAGACAATGTTTGACATTCACAGCGTAGAAATCGAGTGGGCAGGCCGCCCGCTGAAGCTGGAAACCGGCAAGATCGCCCGCCAGGCCGACGGTGCCGTTCTCGCCACCTACGGCGAGACCGTTGTTCTCGCCACCGTCGTTTCGGCCAAGGCGCCGAAGGCGGGCCAGGACTTCTTCCCGCTCACCGTCAACTACCAGGAAAAGACCTACGCCGCCGGCAAGATCCCGGGCGGCTACTTCAAGCGCGAAGGTCGTCCGTCGGAAAATGAAACGCTCGTTTCCCGCCTGATCGACCGTCCGATCCGCCCGCTGTTCCCGGAAGGCTACAAGAACGACACCCAGGTCGTCGTCACAGTCATCCAGCACGACCTTGAAAACAATCCGGACATCCTGTCGATGGTTGCCACCTCGGCGGCCCTGACGCTCTCCGGCGTCCCCTTCATGGGTCCGGTCGGCGGCGCCCGCGTCGGCTACATCAACGGCGAATACGTGCTGAACCCGCACCTCGACGAGATGGATGAATCGAGCCTCGACCTCGTCGTCGCCGGGACCTCGGACGCCGTTCTCATGGTCGAATCCGAAGCCAAAGAATTGCCGGAAGACGTCATGCTCGGCGCGGTCATGTTCGGTCACCGCGGCTTCCAGCCGGTCATCGATGCGATCATCAAGCTCGCCGAAGTTGCCGCCAAGGAGCCGCGCGAGTTCGAACCGGAAGATCATTCCGCGCTCGAGACCGAGATGCTCTCGATCGCCGAAGCTGAACTGCGTGACGCCTACAAGATCACGCAGAAGGCCGAGCGCTACGCCGCTGTCGACGCCGTCAAGGCCAAGGTGAAGGCACACTTCTTCCCCGAAGGTGAAGAGCCGAAGTATTCGAACGAAGTCATCGGCGCCGTCTTCAAGCACCTGCAGGCGAAGATCGTTCGCTGGAACATCCTCGACACCAAAAGCCGCATCGACGGCCGTGACCTGGAAACGGTTCGCGCCATTGTATCGGAAGTCGGCATCCTGCCGCGCACGCATGGTTCGGCGCTCTTCACGCGCGGCGAGACTCAGGCGATCGTCGTTGCCACGCTCGGCACCGGCGAAGACGAGCAGTATGTCGACTCGCTGACCGGTATGTACAAGGAACGCTTCCTGCTGCACTACAACTTCCCGCCCTACTCGGTCGGCGAAACCGGCCGCATGGGTTCGCCGGGTCGTCGTGAAATCGGTCACGGCAAGCTCGCATGGCGCGCCATTCGTCCGATGCTGCCGACCGCCGAGCAGTTCCCCTACACGCTGCGCGTGGTTTCCGAGATCACAGAATCGAACGGTTCCTCCTCGATGGCGACCGTCTGCGGCACTTCGCTCGCTCTCATGGACGCCGGTGTTCCGCTGGCAAAGCCGGTTGCCGGTATCGCCATGGGCCTGATCCTGGAAGGCGAGCGCTTTGCCGTTCTCTCCGACATTCTCGGTGACGAAGACCACCTCGGCGACATGGACTTCAAAGTTGCCGGCACGGCCGACGGCATCACCTCGCTGCAGATGGACATCAAGATCGCCGGCATCACCGAAGAGATCATGAAGGTCGCACTCGGTCAGGCACAGGGTGGTCGCAAGCACATCCTCGGCGAGATGGCCAAGGCCATCACCGAGAGCCGCGGCCAGCTCGGCGAATTCGCACCGCGCATCGAAGTGATGAACATCCCGGTCGACAAGATCCGCGAAGTCATCGGTTCGGGTGGCAAGGTTATCCGCGAAATCGTCGAAAAGACCGGCGCGAAGATCAACATCGAAGACGACGGTACCGTCAAGATTGCCTCGTCCTCCGGCAAGGAGATCGAGGCCGCCCGCAAGTGGATCCACTCCATCGTGGCAGAGCCGGAAGTCGGTGCGGTCTATGAAGGCACGGTCGTCAAGACCGCAGACTTCGGCGCATTCGTCAACTTCTTCGGCGCACGTGACGGTCTCGTCCATATTTCGCAGCTCGCTTCCGAGCGCGTCGCCAAGACCACGGATGTCGTCAAGGAAGGCGACAAGGTCTGGGTCAAGCTCATGGGCTTCGACGAACGCGGCAAGGTCCGCCTGTCGATGAAGGCCGTTGACCAGGCGACCGGCAAGGAAGTCGTTGCCGAGAAGAAAAAGGATGAAGGCGAGGCTGCCGAATAAGCACGTTTCGTCCCCAAACCGAGGCGCGGGAGAAATTCCGCGCCTTTTTTGTTCGCCGAGAGAGAAGACCGAGCCATGAGCCGCGATACCCTGAAAACCCTGTTCCACCCGTTCGCTTCCGACGTGTTGCCGATGCCGCAGGCAGGAGAGCGCTTTCTTTTCCTCGGTGCTGAGGCCGGCGTCGCCCCACCGAGCGGTTTCGGGGCGACGCTCGTGGCCGTGCAGGGGCTGCGCCCCGCCTTTCTGCAGCTGGAGGCCGCCGGCGCAGCGCCGCTGCCTATGCCGGAGGGAGATGACTACGACGGAACTCTGGTCCTTTGCGGCAAGCATCGCGGCGAGAACGAGAACCGGATTGCCGAGGCGTTGAAGCGCACGAAGACCGGCGGTCTTGTCGTCGTTGCCGGCGGCAAGGAAGATGGAATTCAGCCGCTGCGCAAACGTCTTGATGGTCTCGGCCTCGCCGTGGAGCACACGCCGAAATATCACGGCGTCGCGCTGTGGTTCGAGGTGCCCGAAGATCGGTCAGCGGCGGTCGGCGCGCTCGAAGCTGCCCAAGTGACCGTCGATGGCCGCTTTCAAACCGTCGCCGGTATGTTTTCCCACGATCGCATCGATGCCGGTTCTGAACTGCTCGCCGGACGCCTGCCGGAGAACTTCGACGGCAATGCTGCCGATCTCGGCGCCGGTTGGGGCTATCTTTCCGTCATGCTCGCGGAACGCTCCCCCCGGGTCAACCGTATCGACCTCTTCGAGGCCGATTACCAGGCACTCGAATGCGCCAAGGCCAATATGGCGGCGAATTGCCCGGATGTCTCTGCACGTTTCTTCTGGCAGGATCTGGCACGCGAGCCGGTCAGGGAGAAGTACGATCTGGTCATCATGAACCCCCCCTTCCATGAGGGGCACGCCGCAGAACCATCGCTCGGCAAGGCGTTGATCACCGCCGCCAGTCAGGCGCTGCGTGGCGGCGGGATGTTGATGCTCGTCGCCAACCGCGGCCTTCCCTACGAGGCGACACTCGGCGAAAACTTCCGCGAACATGGAGAAACCTGTCGCAACGCTCGCTTCAAGGTCCTGTGGGCCAAGAAATAGCGAGAGCCCGAGGGTCGCCATGAAACGACAGAAGCCCGGCGCTGACGATCAGCGCCGGGCTTCTCTATTCGTCATCCTGCCGGATGATCTATTCTGTGTCGGCTTTGTTCAGAAACTCGACGGTCGGCATCGAGGTGATGTTGTACCCGGAGTCGACGTAGTGGATCTCTCCGGTCACGCCACGCGACAGGTCGGACAGGAGGTAGAGCGCAGAACCGCCTACGTCCTCGATGGTCACCGTCCGACGAAGCGGCGAGTTCTTCTGCTGCCACGAAAGCATAGCTCGCGCATCGGCGATCCCCGCACCGGCAAGCGTCCGAATGGGACCAGCGGAGATGGCGTTGACGCGGATACCGCGCGAACCATAATCTCCGGCGAGGTAGCGCACGGACGCCTCCAGCGCAGCCTTGGCGACACCCATGACGTTGTAATTCGGCATGATGCGCACCGAACCACCGTAGGTCAGCGTCAACATCGATCCGCCGTCGGACATGATCTCGGCCGCACGTTTGGCGATTTCCGTAAACGAGAAACACGAGATCACCATGGTACGCACGAAGTTCTCACGCGAGGTATCCGCGTAAAGCCCTTTCAGTTCGTTCTTGTCGGAGAAGCCGATCGCGTGGACGACGAAATCCAGCTTTCCCCAGCGCTCCTTCAAGGCGGCAATGACCGCGTCGACGGAAGCGAGGTCTTCGACGTCGCAAGGCAGGAGGAAATCCGACCCGAGTTCGGCAGCAAGCGGCTTCACACGTTTGCCCAGAGCTTCGCCCTGATAGGTGAACGCGAGTTCGGCACCGACACCGGCAAGCGCCTTGGCGATACCCCAGGCGATAGAGTGGTTGTTCGCGACACCCATGATGAGGCCGCGTTTTCCCTGCATAGAGGCAATCATTCGGTTATCCATTGTAACGCTGGAACACGAGCGTGGCGTTGGTGCCACCGAAGCCGAAGGAGTTCGACAGAACGGTGTCGATCTTGGCGTTGTCGATCCGTTTGCGAACGATCGGGACGCCGTCGAATTCCGGGTCCAGCTCGCTGATGTGCGCGCTCTCGCCGATAAAGCGTTCCTGCATCATCAGCAGACCATAGATCGACTCCTGGACACCCGCGGCGCCGAGCGAATGGCCTGTCAGGGATTTGGTTGACTGAACATGAGGGATCTTCGTCCCGAACACCTCACGGATCGCGCCGATTTCCTTGGAGTCACCCACCGGTGTCGATGTGCCGTGGGTGTTGATGTAGTCGACTTCGCCCTTCACGGTCGAGAGTGCCTGCCGCATGCAGCGGATGGCGCCTTCACCCGACGGCGCGACCATGTCGTAGCCGTCCGAGG